>NZ_JBPNXF010000011.1:0-225671 GCF_051207495.1 Klebsiella sp. K-3
GTTTTCCCCTGCGCCGCCTCAGCCCGGACGATTTTGCCGTTATCGACCACCAGGTTGATTTTGCAACCTGATGCGCAATACGGGCAAACCGTGACGACTTTTTTCATCGGTTTTGCTCCAGTTAATCAATTAGCGCTGACGCGCAATCGACCGTCACTATGCATCTTCTATGCCATGTTTTCATTGTGGGTATTGACGGATAGTACGCGGCTTTTTTGGGCGAAATGCTGACGAAAAACAGGTCATCGTCAGTTTTGACGTGACGAAAAGCCCGGAGATGTGACGCCGATTATAAAAACGGCAGGGAAAAATGGATTTGTCGTCGCCTGCTTGCACAATCGACCAGACTGACACTATTCCCGCCAGGCAGAGGTAAACCATGAAACCGGTCATTTTAGTGATTGATGATGACGCTGCGATCTGCGAGCTGCTGAGCGACGTGCTCGGCGCCCACGCGTTCGAGGTGGTGGCCTGCCAGAACGGCGGCGAAGCGCTGGCGACGGTCGCCCGGCGCGCAGATATTGCGCTGGCGCTGCTGGATATGATCTTGCCGGATACCAATGGATTGCTGGTGTTGCAACAGCTGCAGCGCACGCGGTCTGAGCTACCGGTGATAATGCTTTCCGGCCTGGGAAGCGAATCGGATGTGGTGGTCGGGCTGGAAATGGGCGCCGACGATTACATCGCCAAGCCGTTCAACGCGCGGGTAGTGGTGGCGCGCGTCAAGGCGGTGCTGCGGCGCAGCGGGGCGATCGGCACGGAAAGCCTCGTGCCGGGCGGAGATCATGGCCTGTTGTTTAACGGCTGGCGGCTGGATACCCGCCGTTGTGAGCTGTTTAATCCCCAGCAGCAGAGCGTGGCGTTAACCCAGGGGGAATATGGATTGTTGCTGGCGCTGGCGCAAAACGCCCGCCGGGTTCTGAACCGTGAACAGCTGCTGGCGCTGACCCATAATGAGAGCATGGAGGTATTCGACCGCACGATCGATGTGCTGATCATGCGCCTGCGGCGTAAAATTGAGGTCAATCCGCACCAGCCCACGTTGATTAAAACCCTGCGCGGGCTGGGCTACGTTTTCTCCGCTGACGTTATCCATAACGACAAAGCGGCCTAAGGGGAGACCCGTCAGCCGCTTTGCAGCGTTATTTCACCGTCCAGCCCTTATAGCTGCTGACGTTATTTTTATCGATCATCTTCACCGGGATCAGCACCGGCGCGGTCGGCGCGGGCTTGCCCTGCAAAATGTCATAACCGATTTCCACCGCCTTCGCCGCCATGACCTGCGGGTCCTGCGCCGGCGTGGCGACGAACAGCGAATTCTTACGCTTCAGCGCCTCTTCGCCGTCCGGGCTGCCGTCGACGCCCACGATAAAGAACTCGCTGCGTTGCGCCTGTTTCGCCGCCAGATCGGCGCCAATCGCCGTCGGATCGTTAATCGCGAACACGCCGTCAATCTTCGGATTTGCCGCCAGCAGCGACGTCATCACCTCCAGTCCGCCTTCGCGGCTGCCTTTAGCGTTCTGGTTGGCGGAGAGGATTTTGATATCCGGATGTTTTTTGAATTCGGTTTCGCAGCCTTCGACGCGGTTCTGCACGGCGGAAACCGGCGGCCCGTTAATAATCACCACGTTGCCTTTGTTGTTCAGGCGATCGCTAATGTATTTACAGGCCATAGCGCCCGCTTGGGTGTTATCGGAGGTGATGGTGGCATCCGCGCCTTCGGCGGCGACGTCAACCGCCACCACCACGATCCCGGCCTCTTTCGCCCGCTTCACCGCCGGGCCGATACCTTTTGAATCAGCGGCGTTGAGGATGATCATATCGACTTTGGCGGCGATAAAATTATCGATCTGCGCTACCTGCTGTCCCAGGTCGTAGCCGCTCGACACCAGCGTGACCTTCACTTTGTCCCCCGCCAGCTTGCGTGCTTCCAGCTCGGCCCCCTTGGTGATTTGCACGAAGAACGGGTTGGCGAGGTCGCCTACCGTCACGCCTATCGCTTGTAGATCTTTGGCCGACGCAAAAGGGGAGGCGGCCAGCAGCGCGCCGGCACACAGCGCGGTCACTATCGGTTTTAAACGCATTCGCTTTTCCTCGCAGGTAAGATGTTGTTGTTATGCACTTTGGTGGTGTCGGGTACGGTATTTGTCGATCAGCACCGCTATGATGATCACCGCCCCTTTGATCACCAATTGCCAGAAGTAGGAGACGCCCATCAGCGTCATGCCGTTGTTGAGGGTGGCGATAATCAGTGCCCCCACCAGCGTACCGGTGATGGTGCCGATACCGCCGACGAAACTGGTACCGCCGAGGATCACCGCGGCAATGGCGTCCAGCTCATAGCCGACGCCGAGGTTGCCGTTGGCGCTGTACAGCCGGGAGGCGCTCATCACCCCGCCGAGCCCGGAAAGCAGCCCGCTCATGCCGTAGACGAACAGCAGCACCAGCCAGACTTTAATCCCCGTCAGCCGCGCCGCCTGCATATTGCCGCCGACGGCGTAAATATGAATACCGAGGGTGGTGCGGCGCAGGATAAACCAGCACACCGCCACGACCGCCAGCGCAATCACCACCAGCCACGGCACCGGGCCGAGATAGTTATTGCCGATCCATTCAAAACTAATATCGGAGTTGATCACCGTGGTGCCGTCGGCTAGCAGATAGGCGGCGCCGCGCAGCGCGGTGTAGGTGCCAAGGGTGACAATAAACGGCGGTAGTCCGGCGAAGGCCACCAGCGCGCCGTTGAACAGCCCGAGCAGCAGGCCGAGCATCAGGGCCGCCGGAATCGACAGCATCGCGAATTGTGGGATGAGCGATACCACCATCGCCGCAACCGCGGTGGTGCCGAGAATTGACCCCACCGACAGATCGATACCGCCGGTCAGAATAATAAAGGTCATCCCCGCCGCCAGCACGATGTTGATGGAGGACTGGCGGGTAATATTCAGCAGGTTGCTTTCAGTAAAGAAATTCGGCGCGACGAAGCCGAACACCGCGACGATCAGGATTAAAATCGGCAGGATGCCGACGGTTTGCATCAGGTCGCCCATCAGCATTTTTTTTGCCGAGGCGGATTTCGCCGCCGGCGCGGAGGTCTCTTTCGGTATGCTCATGCTTGTCCTGCCTTAAGGTGAGAATCGTTCACGCCGGTCGCCAGCGTCATAATGCTTTCCTGACTAATCTCGCCAACCTGCAACTCGCCGGCGATAGCGCCTTCGCGCATCACGTATACCCGGTCGCTCATGCCTACGATTTCCGGCAATTCGCTGGAGATCATTAAAATGGCGACGCCCTGGCGGGCCATCTGATTCATGATGCGGTAAATCTCGCTTTTGGCGCCGACGTCAACGCCGCGGGTCGGCTCATCCAGAATGAGAATGCGCGGGCCGATCGCCACCCAGCGTGAAATCAGCAGCTTTTGCTGATTGCCGCCGGAAAGCCCGCCGGCGCGTACCTGGGCATGTGGGACGCGGATGTTCAGCAGCTGGATGGCGTCATCGGAGATGGTTTGCGCCTTCTTACGGTCGAGCATCCCCCAATTGGCGTCGCGCTCAAGCGTCGCCATGGTGATGTTCTCCTGCGCCGCCAGTTCGAGAAATAGACCCTGTTCCTTACGGTTTTCGGTCAGAAAGCCGATCCCGAGGTCGATCGCTTCGCGCGGCGAGTGAATAACAACCGGTTCGCCGTCGATTTCAATCACCCCGCCCGTCGCTTTACGGACGCCGAAAATCAGCTGCGCCAGCTCGGAACGCCCGGCGCCGACCAGCCCGGCCAGGCCAACGATTTCCCCGGCGTGCACCACCAGGCTGCTGGGATGCACTTTGCCGCCGTCGCTGAGATCCTGCACCCGCAGGCGCGGCTGGCCGCGCGGGATATCGCGCTCTTTATTGAACAGATCGCTGAGCGGACGGCCAACCATCATGCGTACTAATTCGGGGGCGCTAAGGTGGTCGCGGGTGAGGCTGCCGACATACTGGCCATCGCGCAGCACGCTGACCCGGTCGGAGAGTTCATACACCTCCGCCATGCGGTGGCTGATGTAGATGATTGCCATCCCTTCATCGCGCAGGCGCAAAATCAGCTCAAACAGGCGCTGCGTTTCCCGCGAGGAGAGGGCGGCGGTAGGTTCATCCATCACCAGAATGCGGCTGTTGCGATGCAGCGCGCGGGCGATTTCCACCTGCTGCTGTTCGGCGATAGTCAGCTTCATCACCCGGTCGCTGGCTTTGAACTGCGCGCCGAGCCGGTCGATAACCGCCTGCGCCTGGGACTCCATCTCTTTACGTTGTACCAGACCGCCGCGGGAAAGCTCGCTGCCGAGGAAAATGTTTTCCGCGACGGTGAGGTTAGGCGCCAGCTGCATCTCCTGATAGATCAAGGTGATCCCTGCCGCCAGCGCCTCCTTCGGGCCTCTGATCGTCTGTGGTTGTCCGTCGATCAGGATCTCGCCGCTGGAGGCGGTATAGGCGCCGGCGAGGATCTTCATCAACGTGCTTTTTCCCGCGCCGTTTTCGCCCATCAGCGCGTGGATCTCGCCGGGCCAGACCGTCAGATCCACCCCTTTCAGCGCATAAAACTTGCCGAAAACTTTGGCGATGTTGCGCATGGATAGCACCGGTGTTCCCTGCATGCCTGCTCTCCTGGCTGCGTTGTTGATGTCGGCACTTCATCACCGCAACGTAAATGAGTGATGTCATCGGCCATTCATAATTGTCATATTTTTGAATAGTTAATACAGATCACAATTACGCCGAGAAATTTTCTTCACCTTCGGCGATAGTCCGGGAATGATGGGAGAAAACGCCTGACCGGAGTCGCCATGTCTTCTCGCCATCCGTACTTTTTCGTTAGCGCCCGCGGTCGCCTGCTGTCATTTAACTTGTTGATGGTGGCGGTGACGTTAATGGTCGCCGGAGTGGCGATTTTCGGTTTTCGCCATGCCAGTCAGTTGCAGGAGCAGGTGCAGCTGCAAACGCTTACCGACATGAGCGGCAGTATGAATCTGGCGCGTGATACCGCGAACGTCGCCACCGCGGCGGTACGGCTGTCGCAGGTAGTAGGCGCGCTGGAGTATAAAAGCGAAGCGGAACGGCTGCTGGAAACCCAACAGGCGCTGAAGCATTCTCTTGGACAACTGGCCTCGGCGCCGCTGGCACGGCAGGAACAGACGCTGGTGGCGAGCATTATTCGCCGCAGCAACGAGCTGCAGCAGAGCGTCGGCGGCATGCTGGAGCGCGGGCAGCGTCGCCATCTGCAGCGCAATGAACTGCTGAGCGCGCTGTATCAAAACCAGAGCTATTTGCGTCATTTGCAGGATCTCAACGATCGCGAGGGTAAACCGGCGATCGATCCTCAGCGTTTAAACGAGATGGACCGGCTGATCGTCGCCGCGATACACACTGCGACGCCGCGTTCAATCGTCCTGCAGCTCGATGACATCAGACGCTTTTTACCGCGCAACGATAGCGATTCAGAGCAGGCGTTTATCCTGCCGGATTTCAACACCGAGTTGGCGCGGCTGGCGCCGCTATCGGCGCAGCTTGAAGAGAGCGATCTGGCGATAGGCTGGTATATGTTTCATATCAAAGCGCTGGTTGCGCTGCTTAATGATGATATTAATCAGTATGTTGCCAGAGTAGCCCAGGCATCTGAGGCACGGGCGGCGCAAAGCCACCAGCAGTTGCGCTCCATCAGCACATTTATCCTGCTGGCCGCGCTGCTGGCGCTGGCGATTACCGGCTGCGCCGGTTGGTATATTTATCGTAATCTCGGCCTTAATCTGAACGCGATATCCGGCGCGATGTCGCGGCTGGCGCACGGCGAGCAGAATGTGACGGTGCCGGCTCTGCAGCGGCGCGATGAGCTTGGCGAACTGGCGCGCGCCTTTAACGTTTTCGCCCGTAATACCGCTTCCCTTGAGCACACCACCCGCCTGCTGCGGGAGAAAACCACCCAGATGGAAATTGACCGCATTGAGCGACAGGGGCTGGAAGAGGCGCTGCTGCATAGCCAAAAAATGAAAGCCGTCGGCCAACTGACCGGCGGCCTGGCGCACGATTTTAACAACCTGCTGGCGGTTATTATCGGCAGCCTCGAACTGGTACAGCCGGATGAGCGCGATGCGCCGCGGATATCGCGGGCGCTGAAGGCCGCCGAACGCGGCGCCTTACTTACTCAGCGGCTGCTGGCCTTTTCGCGTAAACAGGCGCTGAACCCGCAGGCGGTGGCGCTACAGCCATTGCTGGAGAACGTCTGTGAACTGATGCGCCATTCGCTCCCCGCATCGTTGCGTCTCGAAATTGAAGCGCAGTCTCCCGCCTGGCCGGCGTGGATCGATGTCGGGCAACTGGAAAACGCGATTATCAATCTGGTGATGAACGCCCGCGACGCCATGGAGGGACGGCCAGGCGTTATCGCGCTGCGTACCTGGAACCAGCGGGTTACCCGTAGCGATGGACGACGTCAGGATATGGTGGCGCTGGAGGTGATTGATCACGGCTGCGGCATGTCGCAGGAGATAAAAACGCAGGTCTTCGAGCCCTTCTTTACCACCAAACAGACCGGTAGCGGCAGCGGGCTTGGGCTGTCGATGGTGTACGGTTTTGTGCGCCAGTCGGGCGGGCGTGTGGCGATTGAAAGCGCGCCGGGGCAGGGCACCACCGTACGTTTACAGCTGCCGCGAGCCACGTCAGCGGCGGAGGATGAACGAGCACCGTTGGATAGCGAACCGATAACGAGCGGCGAGCGGCTGGCTTTGGTGCTTGAGGATGAAGCCGATGTGCGCCAGACGTTATGCGAGCAGTTGCATCAGCTGGGCTGGCTGACGCTGGAGGCGCAAAGCGGCGAGCAGGCGCTGCAGATGCTGGCGGCCTCCAGGGATATCGCGTTATTGATTAGCGATTTAATGCTCCCCGGCGGGCTGAGCGGCGCCGAGGTGATTCACGAAGCGCAACGCCGTTTCCCGGCGGTGGCGCTGCTATTGATTAGCGGCCAGGATTTGCGCCCGGCGCATAACCCGGCGTTGCCGGAGGTGGAACGGCTGCGCAAGCCTTTTACCCGTACGCAGCTGGCGCAGGCGTTGCGTGCGGCGATGGCGCGGATTTGAGATTCCTCCGCTACACGCCGCACATACGGTTGATTAAGGTACCGCCAGTACCCTGATGAGACTGGCCCCGATGAAACGTTACGCAACCGCTCTGTTTTTTTGCACGCTGGCGCTGAGCAGCCAATTGGCCCACGCCGATATTATTGATGACGCTATTGGTAATATTCAGCAAGCCATCAACGATGCCTACAATCCGGGCAGCAGCCGTTCCGACGACGACGACGGGCGCTATGACGACGGACGCTACGATGACGGCAGCTATCAGGGCAGCCGCCAGCAGCGTAGGGATAATCAGCAGCAATATAACGATCGCCAGCGCCAGCTTGACGACCGCCGTCGCCAGCTGGATGAGCGCCAGCACCAGCTCGATAGCGATCGCCGCCAGTTGGAAAGCGATCAGCGCCGTCTCGACAACGATTACTGATTTTCCATTGCCATGACGCCGGTTACTCCAGCACGATCTCCATGCCGTCGTATCCCGCCTCGAAACCTTTCGGCAGCGGGTTAGTCATCATCCAGCGGTCGAACTGATGGCTGATATGGGTGAGGATCACCCGCGGGCAGCCAAGTACCTGGTTCAGTGCGCGCACGGTATTCAAGTCGCTGTGGTTGCGCGGCGTCTGCGCTCTGGGCTCGTAGCTGCAATCGATGACAATCACCTGCGGCTGATTATTAAGTAAAAACTTCAGCGTCTTCTCCGGCAGCCCGGCGGTATCCGCAAGCCATGCCACCCGGCTGTGCGCCGACTCCAGCAGATAGCCGTAGGTCAGCTTCGAGTGGATTAACGGCAGCGGCGTGACCTGTAGCCCCTGTAGTTCAAATACCGTGAAGGGGGTAACGGCGTGGCTAAAATCGAGGATGCCGGGATGTTTAAACAGATCGTCGCAGCCGATGTCATCCGGCGGGCCGTACACCGCAATCGGATCGCCCACGCCCCAGCGCAGGGGGAACAGCCCCTGTACGTGGTCCATATGGTAATGCGTTAATAAAATCTGCTGGAAGCTGCCCGCGGGCTGGCGTTCCGCCAGATCCGCCAGCCCGGCGTCGAGCAGCGTGACCGCATGGTTAAAGCGCACCACCGCGCTGCAGGGGCGGCGGCGATAGCGCGCATCGACGCGGGCGCGCTGGCAGGCGGCGCAATCGCAGCCGAAGACCGGCACCTGCTGGGCGCCGCCGGTGCCGGTCAGGCGGATCGTCAGGCTCATCGTATTACCTTACCCTCAGGCATGCTGATTCTCTTCACGCCCGGCGTGCTGGCGCAACAGCTGGAAGAAACGCTCTACCGATTGCCCGAGGCTGCCGTCGTTATTCAACGTCAGGCAGTCGGCCGGTTTATAACGCGCGGCGCGTTGCAGGCGTTGGGCGATTTCCACGGCATTTTCCCGGCCGCGCTGTTCAAGCCGCTGGCGCAATACCTGTGGCGAGACTTCGAGACAAATTGGTACCAGTACGTCATCGTAACGTTCCCGCGCCTGCGCCAGATGCGCGCGCGAGCCGTTGGCGACGACATCAAAACCGGTATGCAGCCAGAGGTCGATCTCCACGCCGACGCCATAGTAATTATTGTTGGCATGCCAGCTTAGCGCGAAAAGATTACGCTCGGCGCGGGTGAAAAACTCATGCTCGCTCAGCGCAATATGGTTCTCGCAGCCCGCCTGGTGCGGGCGGGTGATGTAGCGATGCGCGACCAGCAGTTGCGGATGCTCACGCTGGCGCAGCGCGGCCAGCAGGCTATCTTTTCCCGACCCGGAGGGGCCGACCAGCCAAATCAGTTTTCCAGGCATTAAAAGACCCTCTTTCCCTGACGCCAGACGTGGTCGATATGGACGTGCTCGCCGCGGCGGCGCGCCAGCACCAGATCGGCGCGTTTGCCTTCGGCGATGACGCCGCGGTCATGCAGACCCAGCGCCTGCGCCGGATGTTTGCTGACCAAACGGACAGCCTGCGCCAGCGTAAAAGCGTTGTCGTCGCTATCGGCGATGCGGAAAGCGGCATCAAGCAGGCTGGCGGGGTAGTAGTCGGAAGAGAGAATATCTAACAGGCCGCTGGCGGCCAGTTTATGCGCGGCGACATTGCCGGAATGAGAGCCGCCGCGCACGATATTTGGCGCCCCCATCAACACATTCATTCCATGCTGGCGCGAAGCCTGCGCGGCGGCCAATGTGGTGGGAAACTCGGCGATCACGCTGCCAAGCAGGTGGGATTCGGCGACATGTTCATGAGTGGCGTCGTCGTGGCTGGCGAGAGCGATTTGGCGCTCCCGGCACATCGCGGCGATAGCCTGGCGATTAGGCTGCGACCAGGCCGCCGCCAGCGCCATTTGCTCCTCTTCGAAGCGTAGCATCTGCTCGCTGCTGAGCTGATATTTACCCTGATAATATTCGCGATATTTTTCGCGGTTGGCGAACTGGCGTTGACCTGGCGAGTGATCCATCAGCGACACCAGAGTGACCGGCTCGCGGTCGACCAGCTTTTCAAACAGCGGCAGAGTGGTGTGGTGCGGCAGTTCACAGCGCAGATGCAGGCGATGCTCGGCGCGGTTAAGCCCGCGTTTTTGCGTCTCTTCCACCGCGTTGATCATCTTTTCCAGATTCTCAAGGCGGTCGCCGCCGTCGCGCACGTCGCCAATCGCCACGGCGTCGAGTACGGTGGTGATGCCGCTGGCGACCATCAAAGCATCGTGGCTGCTCATCGCCGAGTGTGCAGGCCAGTCAACCTTTGGCCGCGGGGTGAAGAATTTATCCAGGTTATCGGTATGGAGTTCGATAAGCCCCGGCAGCAGCCAGCCTCCTTCGCCATCGAGGGCGCCGGGCAGCCGGCTCTGGCTCTCGGCAAAGGCGTAAATTCGTCCCTCCTGCACTTCCAGCGAACCGTCGATGGTTTCGTCTTCCAGTACCAGTTTTACGTTATTGATTATCATACTGTGATACCCATTGGGTGCAGGCGGTCGGCGACCTGGCCGCGTACCGTTTCATCATGGAAAATACCGACGATGGCCGCGCCGCGGGCTTTAGCCTGCTGGATCAGCGCCACCACCGCGGCGCTGTTGTTGGTATCCAACGAGGCGGTGGGTTCATCAAGGAGTAAAATCGGATAGTCGACCGCAAAACCGCGGGCGATGTTGACCCGCTGCTGTTCGCCGCCGGAAAAGGTGGATGGCGCCAGATGCCACAGACGCTCCGGCACGTTGAGATGGCTCAGCAGACGGGCGGCTTTAGCGGCGCTCTCTTCGCGCGGCGTACCAAGGTCGAGCAGCGGCTGCATGACGACTTCCAGCGCGGATATCCGCGGGATCACCCGCAAAAATTGGCTGACCCAGCCGATGGTGGTTTTACGCACTTCCAGCACCTTGCGCGGCGTGGCGGTCACCAGATCCACCCATTCGTCGCCGTGGCGGATATGAATATGACCGCTGTCCGGCAGATAGTTAGCGTACAGCGAGCGCAGCAGCGTCGATTTACCGCTGCCGGAATGGCCGTGCAGCACCACGCACTCCCCGGCGTTAACGGAGAGCGAAGCGTCGGCGAGCACCGGCAGACGTACGCCGTGCTGTTGGTGCAGAACAAAGGTTTTATGGATGTTTTCAACGCGGATCATTTTAGCCCTCTCGGGGTTGGAGTGCCGGGTGGCGCTTCGCTTACCCGGCCTACGAATAACGCACCTGTAGGCCGGATAAGGCGCAGCCGCCATCCGGCAAAACAGCATCAATTCTGCAACACCGACGACACCAGCAGCTGGGTGTAAGGATGATGCGGATCGTCGAGCACCCGGTCGGTTAAGCCACTTTCCACCACCTGTCCTTGTTTCATCACCAGCAGACGGTTCGCCAGCAGGCGGGCGACGCCGAGATCGTGGGTGACGATCACCGCCGCCAGCCCTAACTCCACCACCAGCCCGCGCAGGAGATCGAGCAGGCGCGCCTGTACCGAGACGTCCAGCCCGCCGGTGGGTTCATCCATAAACACCAGTTTCGGCTGCGTCACGAGATTGCGGGCGATTTGTAAGCGCTGCTGCATGCCGCCGGAAAAGGTGGTCGGCAGGTCGTCGATGCGGGAAGGCGGGATCTCCACCTCCTGCAGCCAGCGTTCGGCGGTGGCGCGAATGTCGCCGTAGTGGCGGGCGCCGGTCGCCATCAGCCGTTCACCGATGTTGCCGCCCGCCGAGACCTGGCGACGCAGGCCGTCCATCGGGTGCTGATGCACAACGCCCCATTCGGTGCGTAGCAGGCGGCGGCGTTCGGCTTCGCTCATGGCGTATAGCGATCGCTGTTGATACCGCACTTCACCCTGTTGCGGCGCCAGACGAGCGGAAATCGCTTTCAGCAGCGTGGTTTTACCGGAGCCGGATTCACCGACGATACCGAGCACTTCGCCCGGCCACAGCTCGAAAGAGACATCGCTAAAACCTTTGCCCGGCGCATAGAGATGGGTCAGGTGATTGACTGCAAGTAACGGCTGGCTCATTTTTTCTGCGCCTCGCTCTGTTGGCGGCAATAGTCGGTATCGGAGCAGACAAACATCCGCTGGCCGCTGTCATCCAGCACCACTTCGTCAAGATAGCTGTGACGCGAACCGCAAATGGCGCAGGGTTCATCCCACTCCTGCACGCTAAACGGGTGATCGTCGAAATCGAGGCTTTCGACTGCGGTATAGGGCGGCACCGCGTAGATACGTTTTTCGCGCCCGGCGCCGAACAGCTGCAGCGCCGGCATCATGTGCATTTTGGGGTTATCGAATTTCGGGATCGGCGAAGGGTCCATCACGTAGCGGCCGTTCACCTTCACCGGATAGGCGTAGGTGGTGGCGATATGGCCGAAGCGGGCGATATCCTCATACAGCTTCACCTGCATTACGCCGTACTCTTCCAGCGCGTGCATGGTGCGGGTTTCGGTTTCGCGCGGTTCGATAAAGCGCAGCGGCTCCGGGATCGGCACCTGATAGATCAGGATCTGATCTTCCACCAGCGGCGTTTCCGGGATCCGGTGGCGGGTCTGGATCAGGGTGGCGTCTTCGGTGCGTTCGGTGGTGGCGACGCCGGTTACGCGTTTAAAGAACTGGCGGATCGACACCGCGTTGGTGGTGTCATCGGCGCCCTGATCGATGACCTTCAGTACGTCGTTCTCGCCGATAACGCTGGCGGTCAGTTGGATCCCGCCGGTACCCCAACCGTAGGGCATCGGCATTTCGCGGCCGCCGAAGGGCACCTGATAGCCGGGAATGGCCACCGCTTTCAGTATCGCCCGGCGGATCATGCGCTTGGTTTGCTCATCAAGATAAGCAAAGTTATAGCCAGTCAGTGGGTTAGCCACGTTCGTTCTCCCGTTGCAGGCGTTTCAACAGCGCCAGTTCGGCCTGGAAATCGACATAGTGCGGCAGTTTCAGATGCGAGACGAAGCCGGCGGCTTCAACGTTATCGGCATGCGCCAGCACGAACTCTTCGTCCTGGGCCGGGCCGCTTATCTCTTCGCCGTATTCCGGCGCCTGAAGGGCGCGGTCGACCAGCGCCATGGCCATCGCTTTACGCTCGCTCATGCCAAACGTCAGGCCGTAGCCGCGGGTGAAGTGCGGCGGCTCATCCTTTGGATCGACAAAGCCGTTGACCATTTCGCATTCGGTCAGCAACAGCTCGCCAATATTGACGCTAAAGCCCAGCTCTTCCGGCACGATTTCCACCTGTACGTAGCCGCTGCGGATCTCGCCGGCAAACGGATGGTTGCGGCCATAGCCGCGCTGGGTTGAGTAGGCCAGCGCCAGCAAATAGCCTTCATCGCCGCGTACCAGTTGCTGCAGCCTTGAGGAGCGCGAGCAGGGATAGACCGGCGGGGTGCGGGTGATATCGTCAGGCGCCGCGCCGCAGTCCGCTTCCGCTTTGGCCAGCCCCTGCTGCGCCAGCAGGTTGAAGATGTGCGGCGTCGGCTGCGTTTCGCTACCGGCTTTCTGCACCGACGGCGGTTCGCCGTTGGCCAACAGGGCAAAATCGAGCAGGCGGTGGGTATAGTCGTAAGTGGGGCCCAGCAGCTGGCCGCCGGGGATATCTTTGTACACCGCGGAGATCCGGCGCTCGAGGCGCATCCCGGCGGTATCAACCGGTTCGCTGACCGCCAGCCGCGGCAGGGTGGTGCGGTAGGCGCGCAGCAGGAAAATGGCTTCGACGTTATCGCCGCTGGCCTGCTTCAGCGCCAGCGCCGCCAGTTCGCGGTCGGCAATGCCGCCTTCGGTCATCACCCGGTCCACCGCCAGGCTGAGCTGTTCGCTTATCTGCTCGACGCTCAGTTCGGGAAGCCGTCCATCGCCCCGTCGTTTCTGCTCTTGCAAGGCGTGAGCGGCGCTAATCGCCTTCTCGCCGCCTTTGACGGCAACATACATTTAGCACACCTCCACGTGGGTGGTACGCGGGATAGCCAGCAGGCGCTCGCCGCAGGTCAGGATCAGGTCAATGCCCAGCGGGAACGGGTGCGGGCGTTCGGTTAATTCGTCGATGATGCAGTCTGGCAGCTGTGGGGCGATCATTCGCTCCTCGGCAATGCCCGCGCCGGTCAGGCGCAGCATGCGTCCGCCGCTCAGGCTGGCTAGTTGAACAATCAGCGTGACGCCGGTTTCCGGCGCGGCAGCAGTACCGGCGGAAAGGACATTAAGCTGTTCGGCGCTGATGGTGTCGCAGGCGACGGCAAATACCGCCTGCTGCGGCTGTTCCACCAGCGTCGCGCCGGTATGGAAGCGAAGATTTTGGCTGACCAGATCGTTATGCAGCGCGGCGGCCATCCACACCGGGGTGTCGTGATCGGCCAGCGTCAGCAGCAAGCTGGGGGAGGCGATATTCAGCGGCTGCCAGCCGTGCTGAAGCTGCTGCAGGGAGACAATCACTCCCGGCTCGCTCATTGCTTTCAGCAGGCGGCGGAAACTGTGTTGGGCATCCTGCACCGGTAGGGTAAAGGCGGTTTGTAATGTCATGCGTTATCTCCGCGAACCAGAGTAAAGAAGTCGACCCGGCTGGCGTTGACTTCGGCGCGGCGGGCGTCAAGGCGCGCGCTGCGTTGTGCTTCCAGCGGGGTAATGAGGGTTTCCATTAAGGTGTGAAAATAGTGAGGCGATTGCAGCAGGCCGTCGATCGCCGCACAGCGCTCGGCGTGGGGGCGGTCGCGGCCCAAAATCCAGCTGTAGCCGAGGGTGCCATCGGCCAGGCGTACGGCGGCGCGGGTCAGGGTGGCGTCGCCGGCAAAGAAGCGTTCGCCGATGCCGCCCATGCGCGCCTGGAGCTGTACCAGCCCGGTTTCCGGGGCGCGAATTAATTCATACTCCGGCGCCAGCCGCAGCGATTGCATGCGCGCCAGAAGGTCCTGCGGTTCACTGTGGGCCAGTACGGACATCCAGCGCTGGCGGGTGGCGGTATCGAAGTGCATTCAGTGCTCCATGGTGAATTCAATCATGTCGGCGCGGGTTAGGCTGACGGAGTACTCCGTCGTGACTGTCTCGCCCTCGCGGCTATTGAGCGTACGTACGCACAGCAGCGGCGCCATATTGGGGATTTCCAGCAGCTTGCTCTCTTTCGCCTGCGCGCGGCGGGCGCTGATTTTGGTGCGCACGCGGGTCAGTTTGACGGCGAGCTGGTCGCGCAGCAGGTCGTGGAGCGAACCGTGGGTGAAGGTTTGCAGCACCGGCCAGAAGCGCAGGTCGGCGAAGTAGTGGTCAATCAAACACAGCGCCACGCCGTTGACCCGGCGCAGGGTGCGCAGATGAATGACGGTTTCGCCTTCGGCAATGCCAAAGGCTTCGGCAACGTGGCTGCTGGCCGGGCGCAGCACCGACAGCAGTTTCTCGCTGGTCGGGTGGCTGCCTTGTTCCAGCAGGTTCTGGCTGAAGCGTGCCTGGGCGTTGAGCGGGTAGTCGATGGGGCGCATCAATACCAGCACGCCGACGCCCTGGCGGCGCTGGACCCAGCCGCGTTCCACCAGTTGATCGATAGCCCGGCGTAGGGTGTGGCGGTTGACTTCAAAGCGCGCCGCCAGCTGCTGTTCCGCAGGCAAATAATCGCCGCAGCGATAGTGATGGCGCAGTTCCTGTTCAAGCCTGGCGGCAATTTCCTGATACCGGGTGGGGTAACTGGTCGGATGTCTGGATAAGTACATGGTTATCGAGCCTCACTAAGCACCTTGGGGATCCCCGTTGAGCGTGGGCCGATACTGACGCGTTTTTGTTACATTCCTGTTAAGTCACGATGACCGCAGGATGAAGAGTTAATGCCGGTGAGATGACAGGGCGGAGAAGCCGCCCTGGAGAGAAGATTAGGGTTGTTTGACGACGTTAACCATCCACGGCACGCCGAAGCGATCGACGACTTTGCCGAAACCGTGGGCCCAGAAGGTCTCCTGCCACGCCATTTCGATGCGCCCGCCATCGGCCAGCGCTTCAAACCAGTGTTTGCCTTCAGCAATATCTTTCGGCTCCAGCACGAGGACGAATCCCGCGTAATGTTCCATGTCGCTACTGGGGCTATCGCTCAGCATCAGAATACTGTCGGCGACCTGCAGGCTGGCGTGGGCGATGCAGTCGGCGGCAAGATGCTGCCCGGAGGCGCAGCCATCGTCGGCATCCTGGGCGCTCTGCGGCATTTCGCCGTAGGTGATTTGGTGGATAAGTTGCGCCGCCAGCGCCTGCTGATAGAAGGCGATGGCGGCAGCGCAGTTGCCGCTAAAAGCAATGTAAGGACTCAGGGACATAACCATGACCTCAGATAACCAATGACCCCTAAAGCGTAGTTGGTGACGGGCAAAAGAAGCCAGGCGGCAAAGCGGGGTGAATTTTTCTGAAAATGCGTCGCCGCGTGGCGGGAAGGCAGAGACGAAATGAGAATTGATCGCGCGGTTCGGTCTGGAGATTTCGGGAATAATTTTCGCGAAATTAGCAAAATAATTTCGCCGCGATCCGCCGCTGATATTCGTACGCGCCGGCGAGGTTGCCGCCAGCGCCGGAAAAATAATGGCGCTGGCGTAAAAAAAATTAATTAGTTCTTTTTGACGAATTCAGATTTCAGCTTCATCGGGCCAAAACCGTCAATTTTGCAGTCGATGTTGTGATCGCCTTCGACCAGACGGATATTCTTCACTTTGGTGCCGATTTTCAGCATGGAAGAACTGCCTTTTACCTTCAGATCTTTCACCACGGTCACGCTGTCGCCATCGGCAAGTAAGTTGCCGTTAGCGTCTTTTACGATCAGCGCGTCGGTGTCGTCGGCCGGCTCGGCATTGTTCCACTCGTGGGCGCATTCCGGGCAGATGTACATGCCGTTATCTTCATATGTGTATTCAGAATGGCATTTTGGGCAGTGTGGAAGTTGCATGGCGTTCCTCGTGATTACTGGGAAAAACAGGACGTTGGTCCGTTAAACAGCGGCTGTGAGCCGAAAGTGC
Source organism: Klebsiella sp. K-3 (assembly GCF_051207495.1). Taxonomy (NCBI): domain Bacteria; kingdom Pseudomonadati; phylum Pseudomonadota; class Gammaproteobacteria; order Enterobacterales; family Enterobacteriaceae; genus Klebsiella; species Klebsiella sp. K-3. The sequence continues at coordinate 16,512 of NZ_JBPNXF010000011.1, forward strand.
GGCTGATTATAGCGCAATCCCGCACTTTTGTCGGGTATTTTTTCCAGGAAATAACGCAGGGTAATTATTTTGGCTTTACGGAGAATATGCTGAAAAACAGACGTTAATAAAGTCCATAAATAAACATCGGCGGCGAAACAGAGATTGAACTTATTCATTTTATTTGGCTCTGTAATTAAGCTGGGCGAATTTTTCGTGAAGTTGATCCCAAATTTAAACGCTGGTAGGGTAAAAAGGGATGTAAGTAAATTCGTCACTGCTTATTTGGTAAGTGAATTATTAATTTAAGGCCAGAGCAGGCGTCAACAGGTTCGGTTGTACACTCTGTCAGAAAGACAGTGCAGGCAAACCTGCTACGCTTGAAATGTGGAGCACAGCACTTCGCCGCTCCCAACGTACGTCGCGAATGACCTCGTCATTTGGCGAGGAGTCGTGCGCTCAAGGCGATAGCACAGAGGAAAAGTATGCTTAAAAGGAAAAAAATAAAGCCGATTACGCTTAGGGATGTCACCATCATCGATGATGGTAAGTTGCGAAAAGCCATCACCGCGGCCTCGCTCGGTAATGCGATGGAGTGGTTCGATTTCGGTGTGTATGGTTTTGTGGCTTATGCCCTTGGTAAAGTCTTCTTCCCCGATGCCGATCCCAGCGTGCAGATGATTGCCGCGCTCGGTACTTTCTCGGTTCCCTTCTTGATTCGTCCGCTCGGCGGCCTGTTCTTCGGGATGCTCGGCGATAAATACGGTCGACAAAAAATCTTAGCGATCACCATCGTTATTATGTCGATAAGTACATTCTGTATCGGTCTTATTCCGTCGTATGCCACCATTGGTATCTGGGCGCCGATTCTGCTGCTGCTGTGTAAAATGGCGCAGGGCTTCTCGGTGGGCGGCGAATATACCGGGGCGTCGATCTTCGTGGCCGAATACTCGCCTGACCGTAAACGCGGGTTTATGGGCAGCTGGCTGGACTTCGGTTCGATTGCCGGCTTCGTAATGGGCGCAGGCGTGGTGGTACTGATTTCCAGCGTCGTGGGTGAAGAGAACTTCCTCGACTGGGGCTGGCGTATCCCGTTCTTCCTGGCGCTGCCGCTAGGGATTATCGGCCTGTACCTGCGTCACGCGCTGGAAGAGACGCCGGCGTTCCAGCAGCACGTGGATACCCTTGAACAGGGCGACCGCGAAGGTCTGCAGGAAGGTCCTAAGGTCTCCTTTAAAGAGATTGCCACCAAACACTGGCGCAGCCTGCTGACCTGTATTGGTCTGGTGATTTCCACCAACGTGACCTATTACATGCTGTTGACCTACATGCCGAGCTACCTGTCGCATAACCTGCACTACTCGGAAGATCACGGCGTACTGATTATTATCGCCATCATGGTCGGCATGCTGTTTGTCCAGCCGGTTATCGGCATGCTGAGCGACCGTTTTGGCCGCCGTCCGTTTATCCTGGTGGGTAGCGTCGCGCTGTTCACGCTGTCTATCCCGGCCTTTATCATGATTAACAGTAACGTGATTGGCCTGATCTTCGCCGGTCTGCTGCTGCTGGCGGTGGTGCTGAACTGCTTTATCGGCGTGATGGCCTCATCGCTGCCGGCGATGTTCCCGACCCACATCCGCTTCAGCGCCCTGGCCAGCGCCTTTAACATCTCGGTGCTGATCGCCGGTCTGACGCCGACGCTGGCGGCATGGCTGGTGGAAACCACCCAGAACCTGATGATGCCGGCTTACTATCTGATGGTGATTGCGGTGATTGGCCTGATTACCGGCCTGTCGATGAAAGAGACCGCTAACCGTCCGCTGAAAGGGGCGACGCCGGCGGCATCCGATATCCAGGAAGCGAAAGAAATTCTGGGCGAGCACTACGATAATATCGAGCATAAAATCGAAGATATCGATCAGGAAATCGCCGACCTGCAGGAAAAACGCGCCCGTCTGGTACAGCAGCATCCGCGTATCAACGACTAACCGCTTTTCACTGTTCACGATGCCGCCTGGGGAGACCCCGGCGGCATTTTTTATGGCTGCGGCGACGCAAGGCTGTGGCGGCGCTGTTGGCTCAATTTACGGTACTGCTGCGGCGGCATGCCGACGTAGCGGGTAAAGGTGCTGTAGAAGCGGCTGCTGGAACGGAACCCGGCGGTGAGGGCGATATCAAGGATGGTCTTATCGGTGTCGCTCAGCAGCGCGCGCACGTGATTGATGCGCATGGCGGTGATGTACTGCTTCATGGTCTGCTGCATTACCCGCTGAAAAACGCCCATCGCGTAGTTTGGGTTGAGTTTAACGTGCTCGGCGACGGCATCGACGGTCAGCGCCTGGTCATAATGGGCGGCGATAAATTCCAGCATCTGGCTGACATAAAATTGCGCGTGGCGCGAGACGCTGTTCTTGTGCGTGCGCGAGGTCTTATTGACCAGAATCGGCTGCCAGCCGGCGAGGCTCAGCCGTTTGAGCATCAGGGCGATTTCATCGATCGCCAACTGGCGAATCTGTTCATTCTCGTGATTCAATTCCTGCTGCCAACGGCGTACTTCAAAAGCGCTTAACTGCTGGGCGGCAAGAGATTTAATCACCATCCCGTGGGTGACGTGGTTTATCAGTTCGCGATCCAGCGGCCACGACAGAAACAGATGCATCGGCAGGTTGAATATCGCCATCTGCTGGCAGTCGCCCGGGCGGGTCAACTGATGCGGCGTACAGGCCCAAAACAGGGTGATATAGCCTTTCTCAATGCGCACTACTTCATTGTTAATCAAGTATTCCACGTCGCCATCGAACGGCACGTTGACCTCTACCTGGCCGTGCCAGTGGCTGGTGGCCATGGCGTGCGGGGGGCGCAGTTCGATATCCATGCGCTGATACTCGGAATAGAGCGCCAGCGGGCTGCGGCTCTGCTTTTCATCGCTGCTGCACATGTGCGGGTCGGGGGGCAGGGAAGTGAAGCGGTGTTCCATCATGGGCGGATTCCTGGATCGTCAGAGTGGCTGCGTTTTTAGCCTGAACTGATTACAGCTTAGCGGAATCATCGGCCCGTTTTCTCTCCTTTTAAGCCGATCTATTCCCAAAAACTCAGATTTTGTGGCGCTTAATGGCCGATCTGAGTTTCCGGGAATGCTCCGGCGGGAACGGGGCAGCGCAGCGGCGAGCGGCATGCCACTCTGAAAGTGTTCAATGACCTGATGGAGAGAGCGCGATGTCCGCCCCAAAAATTACCTTTATCGGCGCCGGTTCGACGGTGTTCGTCAAAAATATTCTCGGTGATGTTTTCCAGCGCCCGGCGCTGAAATCGGCGCATATCGCGCTGATGGATATCGATGAAACCCGGCTGGAAGAGTCACATACCGTGGTACGAAAGCTGATGGATTCCGTCGGCGCGAATGGCGAAATTAGCTGCCATCGCGATCGTAAAACCGCCTTGCGGAACGCCGATTTTGTTGTTGTCGCTTTCCAGATTGGCGGCTACGAGCCCTGCACCGTGACTGACTTTGAAGTCTGTAAACGCCACGGCCTTGAGCAGACCATTGCCGATACGCTGGGGCCGGGAGGCATTATGCGCGCGCTGCGCACCATCCCGCACCTGTGGGCTATCTGCGACGATATGAGCGAGGTCTGCCCGGACGCCACCATGCTTAACTACGTTAATCCGATGGCGATGAACACCTGGGCGATGTACGCCCGCTACCCGCATATCAAGCAGGTGGGTCTGTGCCATTCGGTGCAAGGCACAGCGGAAGAGCTGGCGCGCGACCTTAACCTCGACCCGGCGGATTTACGTTACCGCTGCGCGGGCATTAACCATATGGCGTTCTATCTGTCGCTGGAGAAAAAGCTCGCGGACGGCAGCTACGTCAGTATCTACCCCGACCTGCTGCAGGCCTACGCCGAAGGGCGGGCGCCGAAGCCGAACCTGCATGGCAATCCGCGCTGCGAAAACATCGTCCGCTATGAGATGTTCAAAAAGCTGGGCTACTTTGTCACCGAATCGTCGGAGCATTTCGCCGAATACACGCCATGGTTTATCAAGCCGGGGCGCGACGATCTTATCGCCCGCTATAAAGTGCCGCTGGATGAGTACCCTAAACGCTGCGTCGAGCAGCTGGCCAACTGGCATAAAGAGCTGGAGAGCTATAAGAGCGGCGAGCGGATCGAGGTTAAACCTTCACGCGAGTATGCCAGCACCATCATGAATGCCATCTGGACCGGCGAGCCAAGCGTGGTGTACGGCAACGTGCGCAACGATAATCTTATCGACAACCTGCCGCAGGGTTGCTGCGTGGAAGTTGCTTGCCTGGTGGACGCCAACGGCATCCAGCCGACGAAAGTAGGCGCGCTGCCGGCGCATCTGGCGGCGCTGATGCAGACCAACATCAACGTGCAGACGCTGCTAACGGAGGCCATCCTGACGGAAAATCGCGATTACGTTTATTACGCCACGATGATGGATCCGCACACCGCCGCGGTGCTGGGGATCGAAGAGATCTACGCGCTGGTGGACGATCTGATCGCCAGCCACGGCGACTGGCTGCCGGACTGGCTGCACCGTTAATCTTCTCATGCCGCCGGGGGATCTGGCCCGGCGGCGCCTGCCATGCTCTATCAAACGCTAAAGGAGGCGCTGGCGACAGCGACCTGTACCCTATGAGTATTTCAATGACAACAAAGCTCAGCTACGGATTTGGTGCCTTTGGTAAAGATTTCGCTATCGGTATCGTTTACATGTATCTGATGTATTACTACACCGATATTGTTGGCTTATCGGTTGGGGTGGTTGGCACCTTGTTCCTGGTGGCGAGGATCCTCGATGCGATAGCCGATCCGATCATGGGATGGATCGTCAACTGCACGCGATCGCGATGGGGGAAGTTCAAGCCGTGGATCCTGATCGGCACTATCACCAACTCGGTGGTGCTGTATATGCTGTTCAGCGCCCATCACTTCAGCGGCGGGGCGCTTCTGGCGTGGGTGTGGCTGACCTACCTGCTGTGGGGCTTCACCTATACCATCATGGATGTGCCGTTCTGGTCGCTGGTGCCGACCATTACCCTTGATAAACGCGAACGTGAACAGCTGGTGCCTTACCCGCGCTTTTTCGCCAGCCTTGCCGGGTTTGTGACCGCCGGGGTCACACTGCCGTTTGTCAGCGCCGTCGGCGGCGCCGATCGCGGCTTCGGTTTCCAGATGTTTACCCTGGTGCTGATTGCCTTTTTCGTAATTTCCACCCTCGTTACCTTGCGCAACGTCCATGAGGTTTACTCGTCGGATAGCGGCGTAAGCGAGGATTCCAGCCATCTCTCACTGCGCCAGATGGTGGCGCTCATCTATAAAAACGATCAGCTGGCCTGCCTGTTGGGCATGGCGCTGGCCTATAACACGGCGGCGAATATCATTGCCGGCTTCGCGATTTATTACTTTACCTACGTGATTGGCAGTGCGGAGATGTTCCCGTATTACATGTCCTACGCGGGGGCGGCGAATTTGCTGACGCTAATCCTGTTCCCACGGCTGGTGAAAGGTCTGTCGCGACGCATTCTGTGGGCGGGGGCATCGATCATGCCGGTGCTGGGCTGCGGCGTACTGTTGCTGATGGCGCTGAGCGGGGTTTACAACATTGCGCTGATTTCGCTGGCTGGAGTGTTGTTGAATATTGGAACCGCGCTGTTCTGGGTGCTGCAGGTCATTATGGTGGCCGATACCGTTGACTACGGCGAATATACGATGAATATCCGCTGCGAAAGTATCGCCTACTCGGTACAGACGCTGGTGGTCAAAGCCGGTTCGGCGTTTGCGGCCTGGTTTATCGCCATCGTGCTCGGTATCATCGGTTACGTGCCGAATGTGGTGCAATCATCCCACACGCTGCTGGGGATGCAGGCGATTATGATTGCGCTGCCGACGATCTTTTTTGCTCTGACGCTGTTTCTCTATTTCCGCTATTACAAACTGAATGGCGATATGTTGCGACGTATTCAGATTCACCTGCTGGATAAATATCGTCGGGTACCGGAAAATGTCGTCGAGCCGGAACGGCCGATCGTGGTACCCAATCAGGTGTAAAAAGCGTGCGAAAACCGCTGGCGAAAGAGGGGAGGGATGCTCTCTTTTTGCACAAAAAAAGCGTTTAAAATAGACAGAAATGAAAACTTTTAGTTCTCTTATTTGTCTCTTATAGTTCTCTCTTTGAACTCAATGAGTTAATTGAAATCTCCATTGTTTCTCAAATAAAACTCAGAATTGTCTCTTTTTCGTGCTCTTGCGCTGCTTTTTAACTCTTGCTACTCTTTTTGGGTCTTACATTTTCTCTTATTTGTCTCAGTGATGGAGCAATGCGATGCGCATTTTTATCGATGATGGTTCAACCAATATCAAAATGCTGTGGGAGCAAGATGGCGAAACTTTCACCCATATCAGCCCCAATAGTTTCAAGCGCGGCTGGTCTGCCACCTTCGGCGCCGGGAAGCCATTTAACTACACCGTGGATGATGAAAAGTACTCTTTCGACCTGATCACCCCCGATGCGTTACCCACCAACAATATTGATTGGCAATACAGCCCGTTGAACTCCATCGCTGTTCACCATGCTCTGCTGACCAGCGGCCTCGAACCGCAGGATGTCGAGATTGTGGTCACCCTGCCGCTGACTGAATTTTATGATGAAGATGCGCAATATCGTCTTGATAACATTGATCGTAAGAAAAAGAGCCTGCTGCGCGAAGTTAAACTGAATAAAGGCGTGGTGTTCAATATCACCAAAGTCACCGTGCGTCCGGAATCCATTCCGGCGGGTATCAGCCTGTGCGATGAGCTGAAACCGTCGCATTCGGTGCTGATTGTCGACCTCGGCGGCACCACGCTGGATATTTCGATGGTGGCCGGGCAAATGACCTCGGTTTCGCGTATTTACGGCGACCCGAAGCTGGGCGTATCGCTGGTGACCGACGCCGTTAAGCTGGCGCTGGCGCGGGCGAATACCGATACCTCCAGTTATAACGTTGACCAGATAATCATCAACCGCCACGACGAAGAGTATCTGACCGATAACATCAACGATCCGGATGCGGTATCTGAAGTGAAAAAGGTTATCTCCAACAGCATCGAACGCCTGACGACTCGCGTTCTGACGGCGATTGATAGTTTTAAAGGCTATTCTCACGCCATCGTGATTGGCGGCGGCGCGCCGCTGGTTGCCGATGCGATTCGCGAACGTATGGGTCTGCGCGAAGATCGCTTTGTGGTGGCCGACGAGCCGCAGTTCGCCCTCGTGCGTGGTCTGAAAATTATTGGTTAAGGAGCGTCTATGACTCTGGATCGCAGAAAGGTTCTGATATACCTGCGCCCGGATATCAGCGCCAGCGAGCGCTTTGCGGACGCGAAAATTGAAGCCCATCATCGTGGCGATCGCGGGGATATGTCGCGTACAGCGCTGCTGGCAGGGTTAGCGTTGGGTGAAGTAGATAGCCGGCTGCCGTCAATGCTGGCGGCGCTGCTGGCGGAAGATACGCCACCGGAGACACTGCGTAGAATGCTGGCCTCGTTTCTTGAGATTCAGCCAGCCTCTTCCGCTGCGGCATCTACGCCAGCGGCCGCGCCGGTTAAGGCGCCCGAGCCGCCTGCACCGGTGAGCGAGAGCGTCTCCGCGCGTAATCTCGCCGGCTCGCTGCCGGATTAAGCGCTTATCCCGGCTTTCGCTACGCGCAGCCGGGCTACCATTTGCGCCGTGAGCGAGCTGTAGCCCGGGTAAGGCGGAACGTCGCGACCCGGGAACTCCGCTTAGCTGTGGGTCAAAAAGCGGGCCAGACGCTGCTGCAGTAGCCGATTTTCGCGGGTGAGTCGCGCATTTTCATCCAGCAGCGTCAACGCCACTGCAATCCCCGGCCAGTCCAGCTCCAGCTCGTTACGCAGGCGCACTGCGCGATGCACAATCGTCACCGCGCTGTCGTCAAACAGCCAGGTTTCAGCCTGCGGCTGGTGCGGCTCAATCATCCCTAAGCCGACGATCTCCGTCAGCTCCTCTTGCGACACCCCGGTGCGCAGGCACAACTCGGTGATGGTAAACGTCACTGTTACTTTAGCCATCAGGCTTTCCCCCATGTCTTACGCGGATCGAAGCTGGCTTCGCTTTCGGCGAGCTGCTGCCAGAGCTCACGCGCTTTTTCATCTGGTTTTGGCGGCATAACGATTTTGATGACGGCGAACAAATCGCCGGTGTGGGTTTTGCTTACCAACCCTTTGCCCTTGATGCGCAGCCGTTGTCCCGCCTGGCTACCCGCCGGAATTGTCAGCAGAATGCTCTCTTTTAACGTCGGTACGGTGACTTTCGCCCCCAGCGCGGCTTCCCACGGCGCCAGCGGCAGTACGATCTCCAGGTTATGACCGTTGATGTCGAACAGCGGATGCGGCGCGATGTGAATCACCAGCCACAGATCGCCATTCGGGCCGCCGTTTTCGCCTGGCGTCCCCTGACCTTTCAGGCGAATTCGCTGGCCATCGCTGACCCCCGCCGGAATTTTCACATTCAGCGTTTTCGGCGTTTCACTCTCAACCATGCCGAAGACGTTATAGACCGGCAGCTTGTAGCTGATGGTACGAGTCTGTTCGGCGAGGGTTTCTTCGAGGAACACCGCCACTTCGATTTCGACATCGTGACCGCGCTCGGCGCGCTGGCGGCGGGCGTGATGCGCCTGCTGGCCGAACATCGAGGAGAAGATATCGTCGAAGTCCTGCTGGCTGTAGCTTTGTTCGTGGGCGTGCTGTTGGCGGTTGAACTGCGGATCGTTGCGGTGCTGCCAAAGTTGGTCATATTCGGCGCGACGCTGATCGTCTTTGAGGACTTCCCATGCTTCGGCGAGATCCTTGAATTTTGCTTCGGCATCGGGCTCTTTGCTGACGTCGGGGTGATATTTACGAGCCAAACGGCGGTAGGCGGTCTTGATGGTTTTCAGATCGTCCGTTGGCTTAACCCCTAGAATGGTATAATAATCCTTTAATTCCATGGTGTTATCTCATTTATGCTCAAAAATCTGGTCACAGAATCCCTGGATCAGGCGGCTCTATTAAGAGTAGGGCAAATGAGAAAGGGTGGCGGAGAAAAGTGGCAAAAACTTGACGCCGTCGGGGATGACGGCATCCAGTGATTATTCTGGGGTGCCGGAGCGGTAGTTGCGCCGCCATCCTTCCAGCAGCACCAGCGCCGCACCAATGGCCCCGGCAACAAAATGTAGATAATTCGGGGAGTTGGGGAACAGCTGAACAAAGGTCGGGTCGGTTATCATCATTGAACCGGCAATCCAGCCAATCAACGCGCCGCCCAGCAATACGACCGAGGGAAAGCGAGTCAGTATGGCCAACACCAGCTTACTGCCCGCGACAATAATCGGGATGCTGATTAATACCCCCAGCGCCACCAGCAGGAGATGGCCTTTACCGGCGGCTGCCACGGCTAGCACGTTATCCAGCGACATGATCACATCGGCGACGGTGATGGTGACGGCGGTGCGCCACAGGCTACTGGAGCTGCTGATATCGCTCTCTTCTTCCTCGTTGGCGACCAGCTTAATGCCAATCCACAGTAGCAGTAACGCGCCGACGATTTTTAGCCACGGCAACGACAACAAATAAATCGCCACCGCCAGCAGCGCGACCCGGGCGATAATCGCGCCGAGAGTACCGATAACAATGGCTTTGGTGCGCAGATGCGCCGGCAACTTGCGGCAGGCCATGGCGATGACCACCGCGTTATCGCCGCCTAATAACAAATCGATGGCGATGATTTGTAGCAAAATAACGGCGAAGTCCCACTGACTCAATATTTCGTTCATGCCTGGCTCGTATTGCAAATAATGTCGATCAAAAAAGATGGGCGCAGGGTACTCCCGTTCTTCGCCCCTGACCACCCTTCAGGCCGTAGGGGGAATCGCGGCGTCTGACAAATAAAGTTACGAATCAATGCATAGACTGACAATGATTCGCCGCCAAAGGATGATATTTTGTCCGATTAGGCTCACCTGCCGTCTACTTTTTCGTAAGGACTTTTCAATATGTCTGGCATCAAGAATCTACTTATTCTCGCCCTGGCGGGCGCTTCCCTGCTGCCGGCGCTGGCCAGCGCCGCTGACGCGCCGGCCGCGACGTTCACCGCGGAGCAGGAAGCGCGTATCGGCAAAATCGCCGCTGACTACCTGGTCGCCCATCCGGAAGTGCTATTGCAGGCCAGCCAAAAGCTGCAGCAAATTCAGGCGGAGCAGCAGGCCAGCGCCGCTACCCAGGCGGTAATCAAGAATGCCGACAAGCTGACGCAGGATAAGGCCACGCCAACCTACGGCCCGGCTAACGGTAAAGTCACCGTTATCGAGTTCTTCGATTATCAATGCATCTACTGTAGCCGCCTCGCGCCGGTTATGGAGCAGGTGATTAAAGACCATCCGCAAACCCGTTTTGCTTTCAAAGAGTGGCCGATTTTCGGCAGCCGCTGGGCAACTTCGCTGGATGCGGCGAAAACCGGCCTGCAGATTTATCAGCAGAAAGGGGCAGAAGCCTATCTGACTTACCACAACGGCGTTTACGCCACCGGGCATAACGAAGGCAAACTGACGGCGGCGGACATCCAACAGCAGGCGAAAAAGGTGAACTTTGACGCCAAAAAAGCGGCGGACGTCGAACCGGCGCTGGAAAACATTAACCAGCTGGCGCAGGAGATTGGCTTAAGCGGTACGCCTGGCGTGATAGTCATGCCGACAACCGGCGCAACCGAAGCGACCATTACCGTCTTCCCGGGACTGGCCGACAAAGCCTCGCTGGATGCGGCGATTAAGAAAGCCGGCGGTAACTAATTTCACCGTCCCGTAAGCACAAAGGCCGCAAGCGATGCGGCCTTTTTTGTGGTTCCGTTAGCGTTCGTCTTCCTCGCTCTGATTGATTTTTAAATCAATGATTCTGCCAATCTGGTCGTGATATACCGTCAGCAGGTTATATTGGCTCATCTCGGAAATGATTTGCGGTGCGATATTAAAGCTCTCCGCTAGCTCTTCATGACGTAGCGAGGCCATGCTGCCGTGCCGCCGGGCGTTATAACGGCGTAGATTGTACTGATACCACAAAATCAGCAGCCAGCCGTTAATTGCTGCTACCAGTAAATAGACCAGTACGGTATTAAACGACGCCATAATCGCGTCCCAGCTGTCGTTACCGTGCTGGGTAAACTGCATCAGCAAATTGGCATACAGAAAAAAGGCGAAGCCGGCCCACGCGATAGCGGTTAATACGCCGTCAAAGATGCGCGGCAACACGCGATGCTCGGTTAAGATCAGGGTTTGTTCGTTCATGACATTCTTCCTTTACCTCTATCGGGGCTGACCCAGCGAGCCCTGGCGCGTTTACGTTTCAACATGACTTTGGGGAAGGCAACGATGGTGGTTAACAGGCCAATCATCCAGTACACCATCGGAAACCAGATCACCCAGAACAGCGAGCCGGCGACGCCGCGTTCATAGCGCCGTTCGATGTACAGACTGGCGATAAACTGCAGCAGACACATCACCCCCAGCAGCAGCCCGGTAAATTCCGGCGGAAAAAGGCTGCGGACGGTCAGATTCTCCGGCAGCGGGGCAAAATGGCTGGCGATGAACAGCAAAATGGTGACCGCATAGGCGAAGGCCCATAGCGTGGAGAGGGCATATTCGAGAAACAGCGGCCACATCCGGTGATGCTCCCAGCGAAACAGGCGGCGCAGATTGACCAGAAAAACCTCGGCGCCGCCCTGCGCCCAGCGTAACCGCTGTTTCCACAGCCCCTTCAGCGTCTCCGGCATCAGGATCCAGCACAGCGCTCGCGGCTCGAAGAAAATCGCCCAATGGCGTAGCTGCAGCTTCCAACTGATATCGATATCTTCGGTGATCATATCCGGGCTCCAGTAGCCGACGTCCGCCAGCGCCTGGCGACGAAAAGCGGCAATCACCCCGGAGACGGTAAACACACGGCCGTAAATACGCTGGGTGCGCTTAATCAGCCCGATTATCGAAGAGAATTCGCCGACCTGAATGCGGCCAATCAGCGTCGAGCGGGTACGAATTCGCGGGTTGCCGGTCACCGCGCCGACGTGGGGATACTGAATCAGCGGCGCTACCAGGTAGGCGGCGGTATCGCGGTCGAGCAGGGCATCGCCGTCGATGCACACCAGCAAGTCCCCACGCGCGGCGGCAGCGCCGGCTTTCAGCGCTACCGCTTTCCCCTGATTTTCGGCTAGATGAATCACCCGCAGCAGGTCGTACTCTTCCGCCAGTTGATTCAGCACCCTGGCGGTATCGTCGGAGGAGCCGTCGTTGATGGCGATCACCTCAATGTTGCGATAGCGCTGAGCCAGCGCGGCTTCGATGGTCTCGCGGGCATTTTTCTCCTCGTTAAAGCAGGGAATCAAAATAGAGATCAGCGGATCGCCGTCGAGTTTCGGCGGCGGCGTCTCTTTACCCCACGGCCAGTGGCGTTCCAGTTGAAACCAGAAGTAGAGCCCGCCGGTTATCCACAGCACCGACATAAACAGCGGCCAGAAGAAGACGAAATCAAGTATCAACTCGCCGGTGAAAACGGCGGCCACGCCCAGCGGTAGCCCGAAAACCAGGCATAAAATCGAAAATGCGATAATGCGATCAGTCATTGTTGGGATACCAGTACGATGAAAACAGGGGCCTGATTTTTGAGATATCAGGCTGATTATTAAGAAAATCGTCGGGGTAGTAGCCGTAATTGTTGACGCCGTTGAGTTGTAATGTCCGCATCCAGTCGACCAGCTGTTGGTCAGGGATGGCGTTTTGCTGCGGGAGACTCCAGTCTTTAGCCTGTAGCTCAAAAATGGTTTTCTTCAGTGCGCCCGGCCTGGCGCTGACGGCGCGCACCAGACGCGCCAGCCACGCATCGCTTTCCGCAACCGGAACGGATTCCATCAGCGGCATCGCCATCGGCACCGTCCAGTCGTAGGCCGCCAGAAAATCATCCAGATTCTGCGCGAACCAGGCCTCGCTTTCCGGCTGCAGGATCGGCAGGGCGAAGATATTGCGCGCGGTTCTCACCTGCGGGCCGCGAATCGCTTTCACGCTCTGGCTGAGCGTGCGGGTGAAGTCGATAAGCGTCTGACTTTTAAATCGCGTCCAGGCGTGCAGCGTGGCGGGGTTTTGGCGGATCTGCGCGATATCCTCCCGATGGCCCGCCGCACGCCAGGCAGCCATCGCCCCGGCGCCGGCATCTTCGTAATCCGTCAGTACCGCGTCGTCGTGGAACAGCACGCCGTCAAAGGTCGCGTAGCGGGCAAGGTCCTGATAAATATCGCGGATCTCATCGCGCACCTGGCTATTCCATGGCGACAGACGTACATAGGGGTGAGTAGCCTGGCGCAGCGTGTTGCTTTGTGCATCCCAGCGCTGTACGCGCGGTAGCGAACCGTCCAGATCGAACGCCAGCACTGGCATCCACGCATACACTTTGGCGCCGCCGCGCGTCTGCAATTGCCAGGCGACGAAATTAAACAGATCGGCGCGCATCGGCAGGCGGCGGTTGGGGAAGTAGAGCGCTTTCACCGTGCCGTCGCCGAGCGGATCGGAAAAGGCCTGTAGGAAAACGTGAGTGATTTTCATGTCATAGACGCGCTGGATCAGCTTATCGATATTTTTGCGCTGCTGAGCCGGGTCTTTATCGTAGACATAATCGAGATCGACGTGCATCACCCGAACCGGTTCACGCTCCTGGATTTGCGTTACCTGGCTGGCGAAGGCCTTGATCGACGGGTTACCTGAGATAAGCAGACGGGGAATGTTATCCAGATCGCGCACGTCGCCCAGACCATCGCCTAGGGTAAACGCCAGTTGATAGCCGCGATTTTTGGCAATAGCCAGCGATGTGCCGTTGGCCGCGCCGTAGGGCCATACCCAGGCGCGCGGCGCTTTGCCGGTGACGTCGGCGATTTTGTCGCTCACTTTGCGCACGTCGGCATCGATGCGCTGGTGAAACTGCTGGTCGCTTTCGTAGCGCCCACTGGCCTTATCATAAAAGCGGTTGGCAACCGCCGGTTCGCGGCTACCCTGCGGATTGGCCTGAATACCATAGTGCGAAGCCCAGGTATGCGCGCCGATTTCGACCAGCGGCGATTGCGCGAGCTCGCGCACCATCTCCCAGGTGGCGAAACGTTCGCGCGGGGTCATCAGACCGCCGAAATCGACTTTTTTCTGCTCCGGCGTATCGACCCAACTGCCTACCGGCGCCCACAGTGCCGGGACGTTCCAGGCTTTTAACAGCGGCCAGACCCGGGTGTAAAAACTGCTGTAGCCATCATCGAAACTCAGCAGAAATGCCTTCGGCGGCAGTGTGATTAACCCCGCGTTGGCGTCGAGAATATTTTGCACGCTGATGGCCTTATAACCATTGTGCAGCAGCCAGCCGATTTGATCGTTGAGCGCGCTGGTACGCACCGCCAGATAGCGCTGATCGGCGGCATCGTCTTCTACATCGTGATAGGCCAGTACCAAAAACTTATTATGCGGCCAGGGCTTATTCGCCTCCGGTTGCGGCCGCGCGTCCGGCGGCAGAAAAGGAATCGTCTCTGCGCGAAGCGCGCAGGTCATCAGGAGCCAGCCGATAACCATCAGGCTGATGCGGATACTTTTGTTGACCATGTTTATCCTTAAAACCGTAAATTCGCATCAAGGGCAATGGAGAGATTGCTTTCGCGTTTGCCGTCGTAAGGGCGCTTGTCCCAGTTCAGCATCACGCCGGTGTCGATCACGTTGTTCCAGCGAATACGCTGGCCGTAGCCGAGCATGGCGATAGCGCCGGCCGAATATGCTTTTTGCCAGTAGGCGCCGCCGCCTGCCGCAAGCTGCTGGCTCCAGACGGTATCGTAGTGCTGATACATGACGTGATCGGCGACCAGCGCCGAGGTGGCGGCGAAGTCGCGTTTCGGGTTGTAGTACAGGGTATCCGTCCGGCTGTTGGCGCTGGCGGAAAGCCCAGGTTCCAGATCGAGCGTGATGGTTGGCGATTGCCAGAGCCGCTCTTTGCCGGTGAAGGTGTATTCCTGACGACGGTTGTGGTCGGAGAAGCGGCTGGCGGCGGCGCTAAAGCGATATTCGCGTCGCTCGTTTTGATACCAGCGAACCCATCCCTCGCCGCGGTTGGCGCTGATACCATTGCGCAGCGCGCGCAGCGGCGTCTGGCGCGACAGGCGTTCGACCTCGCCGCCAATCTGCCAGCGATCGTTGAAACTTTGCCAGGCGGAAAGCCGGGCGCCGGGTTTGTTGTCGCCGGCAAAATTGTTGTTGGAGATTTCCAGTTCAGCCCAGGCATCACGCGGGCGCCATTCGATGCCGCCAAAGAGCTGGCGGCTGGAGCCTTTTCCTTCATCAAAATTCCCTTTGGCGAAGCGATTACCGGCGAAAAGCCGCCAGTTATCAGCGATTGGCGGGCCGTAAATCGCTGCATCCCAGCTAAAGTCGTGGCTACCGCTGACCGGGTTATCCGAGTGGATCCCCTGAGTACTGTTGAGACGCAATTCCGACATATGGTGCACCTCGCGAGCGCGAGCTAATTTTTGCGTGCTCAGGTCTTCAGGGCTGCGCGCCAGCAGGTCATCGGTTAATAGCTCCATCTGCCGCCACTCCTGAAGATCCATCGCCACGTAGGCCTGCTGGCGTTCGAGGGGAATATTCGACGGCTCCAACGCTTCCGCCGCTTTCAGTTCCCGTTCGGCGGCGCGGGGTAAACCGCGCGCCTGCAGTATCGCCGCGTAGTCAATGCGCAGCCCCTGATTACCGGGCGCGGTAGCGGCCAGTCGGCGGGAGAGACGCTCGGCTTCCGGCAATGCGTTAGTACTCAGTAAATACTGTACCTTCAGCGATTGGGCGTTCAGCCACGGGTCGTTTGGCTGCGGCGTCGGCGAGCCGTAAAGGCGGCGGGTGTAGGGAACACCGTTAGTCACTTTGGCGAGAGAGTCGCGGGCGGCCTGATACTGGCCGCTGTCCAGCAGCGCGTAAAATAACTCATGCTGATCATCTTGCGGATCGGGGCGATAAAGGGGATGTTGGCGGGCGATCGCCTGCGCGGCCCCGACGTTCTGTTGCGCAAGATAAGAGGAGATAACCCAGCCGATGGCCCAGTCAGGAACGGGCTGCTGAGCGGCGGTCAGCGACTGATATTCACTGATGACCTGAGTGTAATAGCCGCGGGTGTATAGCGCGCCGAGGCGGTCAATACGCGCGCGGGCAAGATCCTCTGCGGCCTGCGGATCCTGACGCCAGCGGGCGAACAGCGCGTCGTAGCGGTTGAGAGCCGTTTGCGCCATGCGAAAGCGCTCCTGTTCACCGCGGGCAGGGGTGTCCGCCAGCCGTACCCACTCCGCCGCCGCGTCCATTTCCAGCTTTCGCTGCTGCGCGGGCGTCAAGGTGGTTTTGGCTGACCATTGCAGCGCAGGCGAATTGATGCGATTGCTGCTCAGGCTTTCAATCAGGCTATTGAGCGTCTCTCTGTTTTGCGGCGCGAGCTCCTGCGCGCGCATATCGGTGAGCAGCTGGTCCCAGCTTTTTCCCTGACGTAAATAGACGTAGGAGAGCGTCTGCAGGTGAGCGGCGCTGGGTGTGGTGGCGACTAAGCGGCGGGCTTCACTTAGCGCCTGCCCGTCATGGCGCGCATCGGCCAGTGTTTTAATCCGGCTAATAAGATAATCGTCGTTCTTCGGCTGTTGGCTGAGCGCTTGATCCCAAAGCGCCAGCGCCGAAGACCACCGTTTTTGATTACGGTAAGCCTGCGCCGCTGCCGCCGTACCGCGTGCCGGTAGCGCCATATAAACCTGATAACGCTGCCAGACCTGGATAACTTCTTCATCACGTCCAGCCCAGGAGGCAATTTGTAGCCAGTCGGCGACTTGCTCAGGCGTCAAGGCATGTTGTTGCTGATACTGCTGAAGATAATCGAGAAAAGGAGAGTAATTACCTTCACGCGCCTGTAGTACATGCTGTTCATATATCGACTCAGCCCCCTGAGCCAGAATAGGCGTTAACAACAATAAACTAATTGAAAGCGAGAATGTCGTGCGGCGATAAAAGAATAACTTATTGAAACGAGTTGATCTTCCCATAACTATTTACCATATGTCCATCAAGAATCCATTGCACAACACGTCGGCCTTTTAGCTGAATGCAAAAGGATGGGGTAATGAGTTTTTACCTGACGGTACGCGGCTGCGATTACTTATTTAAGGTAATAAAATATCTCCTCGCGATAACGGGGTGGCGATTAATGTACACCTGATATGTTTGCCTGAAAATATGTCAAATAATAGACCTGTGGTTTTAAGATAAATCTGGAAATTGTCCTTTTATACAATAATTAATTGTCTGATGTTACGCATAACTAACTGAATTGGAAAAAGTTAAAGTGCGTCCGAAATTCTGTTTTAATGTTTTTGGTTCGCTTTTCCATGCATAATGTTAGGCTGTTGCTGTAGATATTTAAGACGATTTTTGACAAAAATTCTCAATAGTGGAAAAGCTTCTTTTTTGTGCGAGTTTTTTATTTATAATTAGCCGAAGGGCAGATAATTAGGAAATGACGTAAGAGTCGTGGAGTGGAGCATTCACTATAGATGGAGAGGTTGGAGGTTTACTAAAACGACAAACACATGCTTTATTTTGCTCGCCATAGTCAGCACGCCACCAGGCGCTGTGCATATTCTCCCTGGAGGGGTTTTGTTGCTTTATTGTTAAAGGGATGATTTGTGGCAACGACAATGTTTTTAGTTACTCAGGATCACTATCTCTTTGAAGGGGTAAGGATTTTCTTTCCAGATATCATCCAGTTACATTCGATTGAGCATAAGCTTTTTGAGAGTGATGCCGAGGAGTTTTCGGTGCTGGTGGATAGTCGGGCGCCGCTTTGTTTTTATGATTATCTTATTCCTGGCGCAGCGGAAGCGGGTAAACGTATCTGCTGTATTATGCTTGATATGCGCCATCGGGAAGAGCATTTGCTGAGCTTAAAGTGGTTTCTCAACATGTCTTTGACGCCTACGGATATGGCTAATTTATTTAGCCTGTTTCTTGATGTGAAGAGTAAGCGGCTGACCCGAGAATGGCTCAAGAATTTCAGCCTGAAACCACAGGAACATATGACGTTGACTTTGCTCAGGGCCGGAATGACCATGGATCAAATTGCCGGGGTGCTTAATACTTCAGTGAAAAGCCTGTATCGTAAACGCATTGAGCTTTATGAACGTCTGGGACTGGCCAACTTTAATGAGGCCTGTTTGTTTATCTTTAAAAATAGACTGCTGGAGTGTCCCGCGCAGAAGCGATAAAAAGGTAAATGAATACAGAGTAAGGTATCTACTACAAGCTACTCAACAACGGTATTATGTTAATTTAATCAATCATTGATAGGTATAACCGTAGTTCAGGAATAACTCAGATGATAATCCGCGGTATATGATAAAAATGCTCTTTGGAAGTACTTACTGCTTCGGCAGTTTTAATGCACACAGCAATTAATATTATAAATGTCCTCAATATTGAGCTGGCATAGATTTATCGTGGATCAAATTATCGGGGTTTTCTTTCATTATTTCTTCGGATGGCGTGGTTATATTTATATACGCAAATTAGCTAGCATATGTGAGAGAAATTATCGAATGATCAAGGACAGTATTGCCGAGTCTCTGGAAGCCCGTGGATTGTACCGTCGGGCCGCTTCGCGCTGGGTGGATGTGATGCAGACGTGTGTCGATGATAATGACCGTGAATGGATTAGGATGCACCGCAATAAATGCCTGAAAAAAGCGAAGCTGCCGCCGGCGCGTAAAGAAGAGTTTGCTGACATCCACAAGGCAGCCAGAGAAACGCAGTACCGTATGGGAATTGCCAAGCCGAATGGGGAAGTGTTCCGCCTTCCCGCTAAAAAGAAAGCGACGCGGCGCTAGCGTTTTCAGCGACATCTTGCTGAATCAGACCAAACCGATAGTGTGGTGAGGAAGCCGCGGGTTACTGATGGCCTGTCGGCTCCGCCTCATTCAGGGAATGACTAATTCTATCTCTTACCCGTTTCAGGAAGCTAAGGGCATCTGTTCCCCACAGGTGAGGGTCAAAGTCTGAACCATAGCGCATCCTGAATTCCTCTTCCGGGTTATCTGCTTCTTTCAGCAGAAGGTCAATGTCTGCGATAAGACCATACTTCATGGCGAGATGACTATCGGCGATAAATGCGTCAATTTTGGGGGCGATCTCATCACTATCATCGATAAGGTCATAATCCTGCCCGAAGTAAACCGTGATAAAGCTGTTAAGTTCATTCAGGTTCATTTTTGTCATGTACAAACCGTGTTCAGGGTAGAGGAAAGGCTGTCAATATCGTCGGATGAAGTGAGATAATTGGAGAATACCATAAGCGATGGACATTGAATGCCTGATGGCGCTGCGCTTATCAGGCCTACGGTATGCAGTCGACGTTGAACAGCGCGCTTGTCGCGCTGGCCCCGAAGGGGTGAGCCGCATTGCGGCGAATAATAGAACGTAGTTCGATGGAGAGTCCGGCCGCAGAAAAGCAAAAACCCAGCCATAGGCTGGGTTCTCTGAATAAGTGGTGCCCGGACTCGGAATCGAACCAAGGACACGGGGATTTTCAATCCCCTGCTCTACCGACTGAGCTATCCGGGCAACGGGGCGCATTAAACCGTAATCCGCCCACTGCGTCAATGAAATTTCTCTATTTATTGTTTGATTGCTTATCTTTGCGGCAATTCCGCACCAAAAGGGGCGTTTTGCTTAAAATCACATCACGCCGTTATCGCCTTCGCGGACTCTCCAGCCGCGGGTGATGGCGATGGCATGGCGTTTTCCGGAGATGTCATAATCGCCAACGATCTCTTCGTCATCTCGTGGCGAATTGATGGTTAAGATCGCATCCACCCCGTGGCGGTAAGCGCCATGATGGCTGAAAATGGTGCCGATAAAGCATTTATCGTTGAGCCACACCGGGATCCACGCCACCGTTTCAACGGTGTAGTGCCCCGCAGCGCCGCCATAGTAGCTGTCCACATCATCTTTAGCGGTACCGGGGGGAACAGGGCAAATCGGCTCATCGTTATCGTCAGCAGGTTTATCCTTTAGCAGGCTACCTTGCATGACGTCCAATGACTTCAATAAGCCCGCTTTATCTTTATCGTTTAAGGCTGGGGTGGGTGACTGCCCGTTTTCCGCAGCGCTAATGATATTGAGGTTATAACGGTAGCGGATGGTGATGGCCGGCGTCAGGTCGCTCTGGTTAAACGGACGCAGCAGATAGAGGTTATCTTCCCCAAACACGCCGTTAAACCACAGGGCGTAAACCTGGCCGTTGATTCTGACCCAGCGGCTCCACTGGTTCGCTCCGCGATCGTTAATAGAGTAAAGGGCGCCGGGCACGCCGGCATCGAAGTTATCGTCGTCATTGCTGTCGGCATCGTTCACCGATTCAAAGGCGTTATCACCGCGTTTCAGCACGCCGGTATAGCTGAACAGGCCGGTACCGCCAACATAGCTATCGATGATGAGATCGCGTTTGCCGTCGCCATCGAGGTCGATAAGCGTGAAGCTGACTTTGCCGTTTTCCGAATCGGCGCTGATATCGGAATGTAAAAACGCCTGCCACTCATCGTCGCTGATATCCGCCGCTGGCTTGGTGGTTGAGACCGGCGCGTCGTCGGCATAGGTGAGGGTAAAGTGGCTGATGTGTCCGCTGAGCGGAAACTGTTCCGCAATGTTCTCTAATGCAAGTTCCGGGTTGCGTTTTTGCTCTTTTAGGACCGCGTCGTGCAACGTCTTCAGCGCGAGTATATCGGCCTCTCGTTGCTTGCGGGGAATAACCTTGCTGACGAAGGTAGGAAGCTGCCAGGTTCCGCCTGGGGTGATTTCCCGACACATGCCGGTACTGTATTTCAGACTTTGCACAAAAGCTTTGCCATCCCACACTCGCTCTTCTCCGCTGACGCAGTCGGCGACGCCACGTCCCTTGTTGAAGAAGGCGATTACGCCATCGTTATAGCTGGAAGCATCCGTAGTAATGAGCTGTGGCCTGGCGGTCTGTGTGTTATCGACAACCCACATCGCGTAGCCGTCGTTATAGGCGGCGCGCCAGCACAGAGTCTGCAGTAGCGAGTGATTTTTATCCAGCGAAGTGAGGGTGATTTGTCGTTCGCTGGTCGGAATATCGGCGTTTTGCCTGTCATCACACTGGCTGTTGAGCGCGATTTCCAATTGCGGTAGCCATTTCTGCTGTTGTTTCGCGTTGAGCGCAACGGGCTGGGCGCTGTGAATAAACGGCGCGCTCAGGATCTCCGGCGCGGGAATGGCGCGCAGAACGGTGCTGTCGTCACCGTCGCCTTTACGTAACAGCGCATCGGCGGTGCCGATCCGCCGCTGGAATTCATCGATCTTGAGGAACACCGCGCTGCTGCCCGCGTTCGACAGCCGCTTGCGCTGGCCATTGAGCGATAGCTCGATTTTCGCGTTTTGCTCCAGGGCGGTAATAAGCGCGCTGGTTTGCGTACTGTCGAAATGAAAATGGCTGTCGTCGATAGCCTCAAGCGTCCCGCGATCGCTATCGTTGATAAAAAGATTTACGCTGGCATCTGGCGGAATATCGTGCTCGGTCTGCGCAAACGTGACCTGCGCGGTTGCCTGCCGCCCTGCGCCTGCACTGCGAGTCAGCAGGACGCTGACTTCGCCCATTGTCGCGCCATAGCCCGCAGCCCGGCAGGTGCCGGTATTATCGCAGGCGACTTCCCAGTCTTTGTAGGCGAAAGAGAAACCGCGAGGAGGGGCGGCCATCAGCGAGGTCGAACAGAGCCCCATTACGGCGGCCCAGAGAAGTGGACGCATATAGATCCCTGCCACAGAAAGTGTCAGGGAATTATATGCGCCTTGCAGGGCTTGGGAAATCCGAATTACGTGAGCGCGCCGCCCATCCGGCAGCGGGCAAAGCGCAGAATATCTTCCGCCAGACGCTGGGCGGTATCGACGTCGGCCTGGCTGCGTTTGATCAACATGCGGCTCAGGCAGCCTTCGACAATTAATTCCATCTGCTTAGCGACCATTTCCGGGTCATCCACCTCAAGCAGGGTCAGCAGCTCGTGCGTGTAGGCCAGCGAAGCCTGCTTCTGCTGTTCCGCTAACTGGTGAATTGGGTGCTGGGCATCCGGATAGAATGTACAGGCGGCGATAAACAGGCAGCCCGGATAGCGGTGGTTGCTAACGCATTTGGTCAGCGCGCTATAGCGCGCCAGCAGCTTTTGTTCTGCGCTCAGCGTCTCATCCAGCAACAGCTGGCGACGCCAGGCATCAACCTGCTGACTTAAATAACGCAGGGCGTCATAAAGCAGCGCTTCGCGGTCGGGCCAAAAGCGCTTGAGGTCATCAAGCGGGTATGCGACGCGTTCGGCGACCATTTCCAGCGTGGTGTTGGCGATACCCTCGATTTCAAGAATTTGTATGGCCTCACCCAGGACATCTTCACGTTGCACGATAGTCTCCTCCATTTATCCTCCTCAAGTGTCGTTCACGGTTGCCAATCGCGCAAATGGGCGCTGAATGCCGTAGCATCCATAAACCCGGTGACGCGCTGCGCGGGCTGTTCTTCTCCCTGCGCGTTGAAGAACAGAATCGTCGGCAAGCCGAGCACCTGTAAATGTTTCAGCAGAGCTGCGTCTTGCGCGCTGTTCTTAGTGACATCCACTTGCAACAGAACGGTCTCTTTTAGGGCCTGTCGCACTTCAGGAGCGCTAAAGGTATATTTTTCGAACTCTTTGCAGGCCACGCACCAGTCGGCATACAGATCGAGCATGACCGGTTTCCCTTTGGCCTGAGCCAGCGCCTGGTTGAGTTCATCAACGGTGCTGACGCGGGTAAATTCCAGATGCGCCTGCTGCTGGACGGCCGGTGCGCCAAAGGCCCAATCCTGCAGCGGACGCGCGCTAACCAGCGCGGCGGCCAACATGATGATTTGCACCAGACGCAGCCAGGGTTTGGTGGCGCCAAGCGAGGTGATAAACGCCCAGCTAAAGAAGGCGACGCCAAGCAACGACCACAGACGTAAACCCCAGGCTTCGCCGATAACGCGTTCCAGTAAAAAGACCGGCAGCGCGAGGATCACGAAGCCAAACGCGGTCTTGACATGAGCCATCCACGGCCCGCTCTTCGGCAGCAGACGGTTACCGAACACGGTCACCAGGATCAGCGGCAGCCCCATTCCCAGCGCGTACAGATACAGCGTGCCGCCGCCGAGCCACAGGTTACCGCTTTGAGCGATATACAACAGAATGGCGCTAAGCGGGGCCGTAGTGCAAGGGGAACAGATAAGCCCGGCGATGGCGCCCATTGCAAACACGCCGCCCGGCGAACCACCCTGGCGCTTGTTGCTCATCAGCGTCAGTCGGGTTTGCAGCGATGAAGGCAGCTGCAGCGTAAACAGGCCGAACATCGACAGCGCCAGCGCGATAAATACCGCTGACAGCCCAATTAATACGTAAGGGTGCTGCAGCGCGGCCTGGAATTGCAGACCGGCGGCGGCTACGACCAGCCCCAGCGCGGTATAGGTAACCGCCATCCCCTGGACATAAATAAATGCCAGCAGCAGGGCGCGCGCCGTTGATAAGCGCTGTTTACCGCCGAGGACAATCCCGGAAATCAGCGGATACATCGGTAAAACACAAGGCGTAAAGGCGATACCGATACCAATCAGCAGCGCCCATAGCGCTGAAAACGGCAGCGACGCGGGTTCCGCGCCGGTCTGGCTGCCGCTGGCGGGTGCTGAAGGTTGGTCTGCCAGCGCCTTGCCGGAGTGAGCGAGCACCGCGCTGAGCGGCACGATTTTGGTCTCCGGCGGGTAGCAGAACCCGGCGTCGGCGCAGCCCTGATAGGTAACGGTCAGCGTGGCTGTTTTGCTGGCTTGCGTGAGGCTAATCGGTAATGTCAGACGCTGACGATAAATTTCGCTTTTGCCATAAAACTCGTCTTCATGCCATTCGCCAGGCGGTAGCGAAGGGGCGACGATCGCAGCGTCCTTTGCCGTCAGCGTAATCTGCTTACGGTAGAGGTAGTAGCCATCCTTGATGCGCCAGCTCAGGTTGAGGTCGTGTTGATTCTGCTGAAAGTCAAAGGCGAAAGCCCGATCGGCAGGCACGAAGTTTGAACGCCCGGGGGCGTCAAACAACCCGGCGCTGGCGGATGCGCTGCACAGTAGCAGGATCAGCGTAATGATGCGTTGAGCCATGAGAGGTAATCGTTGTCTCCGTGAGTAACCGGCAGGACCAGTAGTTCGGGGGTTTGATACGGGTGATGGGACTTCAGGCAGTCCAGTAACGCCTGCTGATGGGCCAGGTTGGTTTTGAGCAGCATCTGGACTTCATACTCCTGCTCAAGCTTTCCTTCCCAGTAGTAGAGCGACGTCGCTCCCGGCAGGATGGTGGCGCAGGCGGCGAGTTTTTCTCCGAGCGCTTTGGCCGCCAGATCCTGGGCGGTCGCTTCATCCGGCGCGGTACAGAGTACAACAACAGCATCAGGCGTAGTCATCGTGAACCTCGTATCAGCGAAAAGAGGCACTATAGCATGCATGATGCGGGGAGATTAACCAAAGGGGCCAGTTACTTTACTGGCCCCTTTTTAACGATCTTAAAGCATGAGGCCGCCGAAGATGAATCCGAGGATCACGCAAAGCGTAATGGCGATGACGCCCGGGATCAGGAAGGCATGGTTAAAGACATATTTGCCGATACGCGTGGAGCCGGTGTCGTCCATTTCGACCGCTGCCAGCAGGGTCGGATAGGTTGGCAGCACGAACAGCGCTGAGACCGCCGCGAATGAGGCAATTGCCGTCAGCGGGGTGACGCCAAGCAGCAGCGCGGCGGGCATCAATGCCTTGGTCGTGGCAGCCTGTGAATAGAGCAGCGTAGCGGCGAAGAACAGCACCACCGCCAGCAACCACGGATAGTTTTGCAGCAGATCGCCCGCTACCGTCTGGATATCGGCAATGTGCGCTTTAACGAAGGTATCCCCGAGCCAGGCGACGCCGAGCACGCAGACGCAGGCGCTCATTCCTGACTTAAAGGTGCTGGCGTTCAGCACTTCGCCGGTATCGATTTTACAGGTGATGCTAATCAGCGTGGCGATGGTCAGCATGAAGACCACGATCGCTTCGTTACGCGGCAGCACCGGGTTCTGGATCAGGCCGACGGTGTCGCTGATGGCGGTAGCGTAGAACATGACCGCGACGATGCCGACGAGGAACAGCAGAACGGAGCGTTTAGCATGCGGCTTCAGCTCGAAGACCTGACTGCCGCGCAGGCTCACTTCCCCTTTTGCCAGCCGTTCCTGATATACCGGGTCGTCTTTCAGCTCGCAGCCGAGGAAGTTACAGACGACGGCGGTCAGCATGACGGCAATCAGGGTAACCGGCAGGCAGATCGCCAGCAGCGTCAGGTAGCTGACGCCAAGTGGTTCGAGAATACCGGCAAAGAAGACCACTGCCGCGGAGATAGGCGAGGCGGTAATCGCAATCTGCGAAGCGACAACGGCGATGGAAAGCGGGCGGGAAGGGCGAATACCCTGTTCTTTCGCCACTTCGGTGATGACTGGCAGGGTAGAAAACGCGGTATGACCAGTGCCTGCCAGCACGGTCATAAACCAGGTGACCAGCGGCGCAAGGAAGGTAATGTACTTGGGATGGCGGCGTAGCATACGTTCGGCGAGGCTGACCAGATAGTCCATCCCTCCGGCGACCTGCATCGCGGCGATAGCGGCGATAACCGCCATGATGATTTCAATGACGTCAAAGGGGATCGCCCCGGGTGGAATTTGAAAAATTAAGGTTAAGACGAGGACGCCGAGGCCACCGGCAAAGCCGATACCAATGCCCCCGAGTCGGGCCCCCAAATAGATTGCCAGCAGGACAACCACGAGCTCTGCACCAAACATATATGCCTTCCTTGTTTTTTAACAAGTTGATATTGAATTGTTGTCGTTTCGTAAACCCAAAAAAGCAAAAAGGCATGTCATCACTGACATGCCTTTGGTTAGTTTACCCTGAAAGCTTACTGTTCGCTTTCATCGGTATACCGTTTTGCTTTATAAGCCGGATGCATCAGGTTTTGCGGGGAGAAAATGTCATCCAGTTCGGCTTCGGTCAGCAGCCCGCGCTCCAGCACCACTTCACGTACGCTCTTACCGGTTTCGGCGCAAATCTTACCGACGATATCGCCATTGTGGTGGCCGATGAACGGGTTGAGGTAGGTAACGATACCGATGGAGTTGTAGACGTAGCTTTCGCATACCGCTTTGTTAGCGGTAATGCCGTTCACGCATTTTTCCAGCAGGTTGTAGCAGGCGTTGGTCAGGATGTGGATAGATTCAAACATCGCCTGGCCAATCACCGGCTCCATAACGTTCAGCTGCAGCTGACCGGCTTCGGAGGCCATGGTCACGGTGGTATCGTTGCCGATAACTTTGAAGCACACCTGGTTAACCACTTCCGGCACCACCGGGTTAACTTTTGCCGGCATGATTGAGGAACCGGCCTGCAGCTCTGGCAGGTTGATTTCATTCAGGCCAGCGCGCGGGCCGGAAGAGAGCAGGCGCAGGTCGTTACAAATCTTGGACAGTTTGACCGCCAGGCGTTTCAACGAACTGTGAACCATCACATACGCGCCGCAGTCAGAAGTCGCTTCAATCAGGTCTTCCGCCGGAACGACCGGCAGGTTGCTGACTTCCGCCAGTTTCTGTACCGCCAGCTGCTGGTAGCCGTCAGGGGTGTTCAGGCGAGTCCCGATTGCGGTCGCGCCGAGGTTCACTTCCAGCAGCAGCTCTGCGGTACGCAGAATGCTTTTGGTTTCTTCGTTCAGCAGTACGTTAAAAGCGTGGAATTCCTGGCCGAGGGTCATCGGCACCGCATCCTGTAGCTGCGTGCGGCCCATTTTCAGGACGTCCTGGAACTCAACGGCTTTCGCCTGGAAGCCTTCGCCCAGCTGTTTGATAGCATCGATTAATTTGAGAATCGATGCATAGACCGCGATGCGGAAACCGGTGGGGTAGGCGTCGTTAGTGGACTGGCATTTGTTGACGTGGTCATTAGGGTTGAGGAACTGGTATTCACCTTTCTGGTGGCCCATCAGTTCCAGACCGATATTCGCCAGCACTTCGTTGGTGTTCATATTGACGGAGGTGCCCGCGCCGCCCTGGAACACATCAACCGGGAACTGGTCCATGCATTTACCGTTGTTCAGCACTTCATCGCATGCCGCGACAATGGTGTTCGCTACGCTTTTAGGAATGGTTTGCAGTTCCTTGTTAGCCAGCGCGGCGGCCTTCTTCACCATCACCATGCCCCGAACAAACTCAGGGATGTCGCTAATCTTGTTGTTGCTGATGTAGAAGTTTTCAATCGCTCTCAGAGTATGAACGCCATAGTATGCGTCAGCTGGAACTTCCCTGGTGCCCAACAGATCTTCTTCGATACGAATGTTGTTTAACATGTGAACCTTCTTTTTCAAGCTGCCAATGAATTCACCAAATACACAGAATTTATAGGATTTAGCGTATTTTCAGACCGAAGATTATTTCCTTAACCGGCCCGGTGCCCACGATCATATGCTGATGATAGCGAAGTTCAGTAACCTTGATCACTTATTATATAGCGCGGCGGATAAGAATTATTAATCTGTGAAATGAGTCACCGCTTTACTATTTTTGAAAAAAATGCCGTTGTCGTTGATTGAAAAATGGCGCGCCAACCCCACATTCCTATGACGCGAATAGCAAATTTATCACTACGGGCGTCTGCTACGACGGCCGATTGAAGGAGACGCCGGTGCGTTGGATCCCATTTATTGCCTTTTTCTTATACGTTTACGTCGAGATCTCGATCTTTATCCAGGTCGCGCACGTGCTTGGCGTGCTGTTGACGCTGATCCTGGTTATCTTTAGCTCGGTTGTAGGGATGTCGCTGGTCCGCAACCAGGGCTTCAAAAACCTGATGCTGATGCAGCAGAAAATGGCGGCTGGCGAAAGCCCTGCCGCAGAAATGATTAAAAGCGTGTCGCTGATTATCGCCGGGCTGCTGCTGTTGATCCCGGGCTTCTTTACCGACTTCCTCGGTCTGCTGCTGCTGTTGCCGCCGGTGCAAAAGCTGATGACCTTAAAACTGATGCCGTATCTGCGCTTTAGCCGGATGCCGGGCGGCGGTTTTAGCGCCGGCGCTGGCAACGGAGACACCTTCGAAGGGGAGTTCCAGCGCAAAGATGACGAACGAGACCGTCTGGATCACAAAGACGACCGCTAAAACGACAAAACCGGCCTGCGCCGGTTTTTTGTTATCGGCTTGCTGAAGGTGAGCGTGCAGGTAAGGCGAACCACAGCACCGCCAGCATAATAATGGCGTACAAGCTCTTCCAGCCGACCATTGCTAACAGCAAAATGCAGAGCACGCTTCCCACGATGGCCAGCACGCGGTATTTATCGTGCAGGAGTCGGCATCCCGCCAGCATGCACAGCAGATAAATCATGATGAAAATGCCGTTGGCATAGACGATCAACGCATCGAGATTAATGTTCAGCCAGTAAATGCACAGCGTACTAAGTACGCAGCAGCCTAAGACCGTATTCAGGGCGTTGCGCGGTACCTGGCGCGGCGACAGGCGGGCCAGGTAGCTCTCCGGCTTGAACTGCGCCTGCGACCAGACCAGGCGGGCAAAACTTTGGATATAGATATTAAGGCTGGCGAAGCAGGCGAGATAGCCGATTACGCAGGCAACCCACAGCGCCTGCACGCCGAACAGTCGCACCACGATGTTTGGCAGCGAAGCCGCCGCCGCCATTTCCTCACCGAAGGCGTGAAAATGCAGAACGACTACCGTACAGCCCCAATAAACGGTTCCTGCCAGCACCAGGCCAATCATCAGCGCTCTAGGGAAGTCGCGCTCCGGACGTTTAAACTCTGATGCCAGATGAGCAAAGGCTTCCAGGCCGACGAAGCACCAGAACATCACCGATAGGGCCGCAAACAGCTGTGATGTGTCGACATCTTTAGGCTCCGGGAAAGGGATCTGCGCCGGGTTTATGCCGCCGCGCCACCAGATGGCGACGATCAGCGCGACAATCAATATCGCAACCAGCGTCTGTAGATTGGCGCTGGAACTGGCGCCGCGCGAGCCCACCCACCAGACGATCGCTAGCGTGCCGAGCTCGGCAAGCAGCAGCTGAGTATCGTGCCAGCCGAACAGCGCCTGGCCAAAACCGGTGGCGATATGCAGGGCGGCGGGTAAGCCCACCGGGATCACCGATAAAAACAGCCAACCGGTTACCCGCGCCAGACGTGGGCCGAACGCCATATCCACAAAATGAGCCACGCCGCCAGCGCTGGGAAAGTGGCGCCCAAGCACGGCAAACACGATAGCGATGGGAAAGACCAGCAGAATCAGCGCCGGCCACGCCCACAGGCTATTATCGCCTGCGACCAGCGCCGCCAGCGCCGGTACGGCGAATACGCCGGTTCCCAGTAGTGATGTTGAAAGTAACCCGACTCCCTGACCTAATCCCAGCTCCTGTTTTAAACCACTCATGACTCAACCCTGCGCGCGGCAAAAAAACGATGTTATCACAACCCTTTGCGCCAGAAAGCGCAGCCGCCACGCGAATATTTTTGCGCGTCAGCGCACAGGCGGAAATTTTTTTTTAATTTTCCCCTTGAAGCGGTAAATGGCCATCCCCATCTCTCTCTGCACTAGTCGGAAACCGTTTACGGCCCGGCGCCATCCATAACTGATAATGACTTTCTCGAAGGAGAGCTATCAATGAGTATTCGTCCGTTACATGATCGTGTGATCGTCAAACGTAAAGAAGTTGAAACCAAATCTGCAGGCGGCATCGTTCTGACCGGTTCTGCGGCAGCTAAATCAACTCGTGGCGAAATCATCGCTGTCGGTAAAGGCCGCATCCTGGAAAACGGAACTGTGCAGCCGCTGGACGTTAAAGTTGGTGACATCGTGATTTTCAACGATGGTTACGGCGTGAAGTCTGAGAAAATCGACAACGAAGAAGTGCTGATCATGTCCGAAAGCGACATCCTGGCAATTGTTGAAGCGTAATTCGCACGACCCTGAACGAATTTGAGGAATAAAAGAAATGGCAGCAAAAGACGTAAAATTCGGTAACGACGCTCGTGTAAAAATGCTGCGCGGCGTAAACGTACTGGCAGATGCAGTTAAAGTCACCCTGGGCCCGAAAGGCCGTAACGTTGTTCTGGACAAATCCTTCGGCGCGCCGACCATCACTAAAGATGGCGTTTCCGTAGCTCGTGAAATCGAACTGGAAGACAAATTCGAAAACATGGGCGCGCAGATGGTGAAAGAAGTTGCCTCTAAAGCGAACGACGCTGCAGGCGACGGTACCACCACCGCAACCGTACTGGCTCAGGCTATCGTTAACGAAGGTCTGAAAGCCGTTGCCGCGGGCATGAACCCGATGGATCTGAAACGTGGTATCGACAAAGCTGTCGTTGCCGCTGTTGAAGAACTGAAAGCCCTGTCCGTACCGTGCTCTGACTCTAAAGCCATTGCTCAGGTTGGTACTATCTCCGCTAACTCCGACGAAACCGTAGGTAAACTGATCGCTGAAGCTATGGATAAAGTCGGTAAAGAAGGCGTTATCACCGTTGAAGACGGCACCGGTCTGGAAGACGAGCTGGACGTCGTTGAAGGTATGCAGTTCGACCGTGGCTACCTGTCCCCTTACTTCATCAACAAGCCGGATACCGGCGCTGTTGAACTGGAAAGCCCGTTCATCCTGCTGGCTGACAAAAAAATCTCCAACATCCGCGAAATGCTGCCGGTCCTGGAAGCTGTAGCGAAAGCTGGCAAACCGCTGGTTATCATCGCTGAAGACGTTGAAGGCGAAGCGCTGGCGACCCTGGTGGTTAACACCATGCGCGGCATCGTTAAAGTTGCTGCGGTTAAAGCGCCGGGCTTCGGCGATCGTCGTAAAGCCATGCTGCAGGACATCGCGACCCTGACTGGCGGTACCGTTATCTCTGAAGAGATCGGTATGGAGCTGGAAAAAGCGACTCTGGAAGACCTGGGTCAGGCGAAACGCGTTGTTATCAACAAAGACACCACCACCATCATCGATGGCGTTGGCGAAGAAGCCGCAATTCAGGGCCGCGTTGCTCAGATCCGTAAGCAGATCGAAGAAGCGACCTCTGATTACGACCGTGAAAAACTGCAGGAGCGTGTGGCTAAACTGGCCGGCGGTGTTGCGGTAATCAAAGTCGGTGCTGCTACCGAAGTTGAAATGAAAGAGAAAAAAGCGCGCGTTGACGATGCCCTGCACGCGACCCGTGCTGCGGTTGAAGAAGGCGTGGTAGCTGGCGGCGGCGTAGCGCTGGTCCGCGTGGCGGCGAAAATCGCTGGCCTGACCGGTCAGAACGAAGATCAGAACGTCGGTATCAAAGTTGCGCTGCGCGCAATGGAAGCGCCGCTGCGTCAGATCGTTTCCAACGCCGGTGAAGAGCCGTCTGTGGTTGCCAACAACGTGAAAGCAGGCGACGGTAACTACGGTTACAACGCGGCTACCGAAGAGTACGGCAACATGATCGACTTCGGTATCCTGGACCCGACTAAAGTCACCCGTTCTGCGCTGCAGTACGCGGCATCCGTTGCTGGTCTGATGATCACCACCGAGTGCATGGTGACCGACCTGCCGAAAGGCGACGCGCCTGATTTAGGTGCTGCTGGTGGCATGGGCGGCATGGGCGGTATGGGCGGCATGATGTAATCGTGCGCTATACGGCATAAAAATGCAGAAACCCCCGGTCAGAAATGGCTGGGGGTTTTTCTTTTTGCTGGCTTTTTAGTATAAGGTTTACATCCGGGCCAGTGCGTCCAGCTCATTGGGGAATAACATGCAGGTAAAATATTTAGCAGGGATTGTCGGCGCAGCATTATTGTTAGCGGGTTGCAGTTCCAGCAACGAATTAACCGCAGGCGGCCAGAGCGTGCGTTTTGTTGAAGATAAACCGGGAACGGAATGCCAGCTGTTAGGGACGGCAACCGGTACGCAAAGCAACTGGCTGTCAGGCCAGAATGGCGATGAAGGCGGCTCGATGCGCGGCGCGGCGAATGCCCTACGTAACCAGGCTGCGGCCATGGGCGGTAACGTCATTTATGGCGTGAGCAGCCCGACGCAAAACCTGCTGTCGAGCTTTGTTCCGACCGATAGCCAGATGAACGGCCAGGTTTATAAGTGCCCGAACTGATGCGTTAAGCACTCTCTGCACAAGCAGAGAGTGCTTAACAACTTATGCCTCAAGCGCTGCTTTGGTAGCCACGTAGAATTCACGCAGCGACAGCATACATTCATCTCTGGTCAGCATTTGTCCCGGTGAGGATGGAATTACCTTACTGAAGATTTGATACGGCGTATGCTGGCTGTGGACCTGTTTTAGCTTCTGACTCTTTTCAAGCAGACGCAGCACGATACTCTTTTCAACATCGGACTGATGCGCGGCGCTGGTTTTAATCACCGCACCGGAGAGTACTTTTTTACCCTCCTCCTGCTCGTAGCTGTATAACACGGCCAGATGGTGGCTAAACAAATTCAGCTTCCACTCTTCCTGAGCATATTGCTGGTACTCAATGTTAGGTTGGGTCGTTAAATCGACGGTATACAGCAGTACATAATCCAAAGCCAGCGCCAGGTACTCATTTAATTTCGTATCAGCAACCATTTTTAGTGATTGATTGATACCCAGAATCAACGCCTCTACCTGCCGGTCGTCAATCCGTAATGTCGCGATTTGCTCGTTCTGCAGCATCAGGATCAGCGTTGACTCATTTACCCCCGGTTTCAACGTGATCGACATGATCCGCAGCTCCGGATTGGGGTTTTGTACCTCTACCATATCGACTGCCGGGGTGTTGGCGATGAGCTCATTATTGTAGGCAATAAGCTCCTCTTTCAGCGTATCGTCGCTTTGCTGCAAGCGCTGTAAGAAAACAGACATTCGAGTTGTCAGGACCATGAGCAGGTCAGCCAGCGCCGGCGCCTGTAAATAGAACGTCCGACACAGGCCATTCTGGTTTTGTACTTTCAGCAGCAGCGCCATGAAATGGTCTTCATAGGTAATTCCGGCGGTGTTAAAACCAATAAACGTTCCTTGCATATTCTTCTCCTTACGCTGGCATTGGTATTTTGGACTGCGACAAATCAATAACCCGATCGGCAGAGGCGATAGTTGACGGGCGGTGGGCAACGATGATGCGGGTAATACTGAGCCCTGAAATCGATTGGTTAATGACCGACTCATTTCTTAAATCGAGATGGCTGGTGGCCTCATCCATAAACAGAATGCTCGGCTTACGGTAAAGCGCGCGAGCAATCAAAATACGTTGCTTCTGGCCCCCGGAAATGCCTAAGCCTAACTCACCGATGATGGTTTCATAGCCCATCGGCATTTTCATAATTTCGTCGTGAATGTTGCAGCGTTTAGCGCATTCGACAACAAAATCCACATCGGCGTTGTCTTCAAAGCCGCTGATATTATCGATAAGCGAACCGGAAAAGAGTCTATCCTCCTGCAATACGCAGGCCGTTCCCTGGCGATAGTTATTGAGACCTATCTTCTGGATATCGAGATTATCGGCGAAGACGTCTCCGCTGGTGGGGGAGAGCAGCCCGCACATCACTTTCAATAGCGTGGTCTTACCGACGCCGGACGGCCCGACCAGCGCGACGGATTCCCCCGGCTCAACGGTGATGTTCAGGTTTGAGAAAATCGGCTGTGAAAAGGGATCGTACTGATAGCTGAGATTTTTGACTTCAAGTCTTGCGCCGGCATCTTTTGAGAAGACGTCCCGTGATGGTAATTCTTGCTCGGGTTCGCTGAAGACGATTTCTGAAAGACGCTCGTTATGCAGCGATAGCATGCGCAGCTGCATGGTCAGGTCAACCAGGCTGGATGCGCGCTGGGAGAACTGGCCGCGGTAGGCGTTAAAGGCCATAAACATACCGAGGGTCATTTCATTATCAATAACCATAATGGCGCCCAACCACAGTACCGCCACCTGATCGATAGCGGTAATGAAGGTATTAATACCGCTAAACATCATGTCGAAACGGGTTTGCTTGATCCCCGCATTACAGGCATCGATATTGATATTCAGCCAGTGCTGGGAGCGGCGTTCTTTCAGATTCAGCGCTTTGATGGTCGAAATACCGTACAGCGACTCCATAAAATGCGAACTGGAACGCGCACCTTTGATTACCTGCTCTTCAGCAACGCGGCGATAGAAGCGATAAGTTCCCAGACGCATAATGGCGTAGCATAAGGTAAAGCCAACGACGACCCATGTTAGCCAACCGCCGTACAGCGTGAGCATAATCAGCAGCCCGATTGTCATGATCGAATCGATAATGCCGCTGACGATGCTATTAGTGAACGTGGAGCGAATGGTGTCCAGCGATGAGAAACGGGACTGAATATCCCCCAGATGGCGCTTTTCAAAAAAAGAGAGCGGCAGGCTGGCCAAATGATCGAAAAGGGTCGTTTTCCACTGAATATTGGTCAGCGTGTTGAGCGTCAGCGAAGTCCATGCGCGCAGCATACTGATAAAGGTGCGGAAGAGGGTAAAGAAAACCAGGCCAATACAGATAACCGAGAGCAGGCTTTGATCGTGGGCCATGATCACGTGGTCAGTGACTAACTGCGTGCCTATCGGCAGCAGTAAGCCGATAGCTTCAACCACCACCGAGAAGGCGAAAATTTTCAGCAGCGCTGATTTTAAGCCAACAATATTGCGCATCAGATCTAACAAACGCAGGCGAGATTTGGCTTTTTCCTGCTGAAAGTTCTGATCGGGCCATAGCTCTAAGGCGATGCCGGTAAAATTATTCGACATTTCCTGAATGCCGATAATGCGTTTACCCAGCGCCGGATCGTGGACGACAAAACTGGACTTTCGCACTTTGGTGAGCACGACGTAGTGGTTCATTCCCCAGTGGATAACGCAGGGTAGCTTTAATTGCCTGATTTCGTCGAGATCGAGCGACAGCGCCCGGCTTTTTAAGCCGGCATGTTCCGCCGTTTTGCTCAATGACATCAGCGTGACCCCCTGAGAAGGGCTACCAAAACGCTGGCGGAAGTTGAAGAGATCGATATCGAGGCCATAATGGCCGCAAATCATTGCCAGGCAGGCAATGCCGCATTCGGCGGCTTCGGATTGTAATATGACCGGCGTCTTTTTCAGTATTGAAAAATTAACTTTCGCCGTAATTTTCTCAAACAGTTCATTAGTCATGAATCGGGCCGCTCACGCTTTGAGTAATCTTATAAACCGGAGTAAACATCCACATATAGAGAGGGCGTTCTTCAAGAAAAACAACGGCTTGTGCTTTAAGACCGTTGGACAGACTCAGCTTTTTCCCGTCATATTCGAACTGTTTATCTTTAATTTTGACGATTGCTTTATACAGCGCCAGTTCTTGTTGCTGATTACCACCATTGTTGACGTTGGTATATTCAGACATCTCTTGTCGTGATGCCGGCATTGAGGATATTGATATGATTTTTCCAGGGAATTGCCCGAATTTGTCTGATGGGAAAGCATCATAGCGAATATTAATGGTATCCCCAGTTTTTAAATAGGGGATAGTATTGTTTGGTAGCCAAAGGATAAGAAAATACTCAACGTTTCCTGTGGGTTTTATCTGTGCCAGGCTGCTGCCGTTATCAACGGTTTGTCCTTGGGTAGCTGAAAGTGACTCAATTCTGCCATCGCTGGTGGATTTAATAATAATGTTACCGTTAGCGTTGGATTCAACGAGTTGATTTTTAAAATCGTTGGATTGGTTGTACTGGCTGGATATTTGGTTATCAAAATCAGCAGCTTTAGTGATTTTATCGCTATTAAGCTGGGTGATTTGTGATTCCAGTTGCATCTTCTGGCTAACCAGAGATTGATACGCGCTTTGCTGTTGAAAGTATAAAGAGTGCTGATAGTTATACTGATCTTTTGTTATCAGGCCATTGCTAAGGTATTTATCGTAGCTGGAAAGGTTATCATGCATTTTTTTCAGACCGACCTGGGTATTGACCAGCATTCGGTTGGTCTCTTTCAGAGAGTCAGTAGTGGTTTTCAACTGCGCATTTAGCGCATTTAATGTCTGACTTTTATTATCTTCCAGCTTTTTGATGATGTCGTCAGAGTTGGCAATTTTTTCATTGATGACTTCTATCTGCGCCGCACTGACATTGCCGCTGGTGGTGCTGCGGGACACATCAATTTCGTAGAGCGGTTGGTTTTTTTTAACGACGTCACCAATTTTCACGAATTGCTTAACGACAAATCCTTGCTGCGGCGCAAAGACGTTAATCGAGTGAGGGAGGGTGATGACTTCGCCCTGAACGTCAACGCGCTGGGTGAACTTACAAAAAATGAGTGCGCAAATAAGCGCAATGAGAAATAGTGCCGATAACAATGCAATCAACCATGCAGGTAAGCCAGCGAGCAATAAGGCTTTACCTTTCCAGTGATTTCTTTTGTATTCGATCGCTTCCTTGCGATAAAGCTTATTATTCATGAATGATGATTCTGATTATAGTAGTCGGGGAAACAAAGGCCAATATGGCCTTTGTTTATGTAAAAAGATATTTACGATGATGGCCAAGGTACAAAGGTACCATCAAGCCCGGCGTCGATAAGTTGACTTAAATAATCAATGCACTTATCCCAGCCTACTGCCACGGCGCCGACAGCACCTGCAATTGCACCGACGGCTGCACCAGCAAATAATCCAACCAGGTTACCCAACAGGCCGAAACCTAAAAGCCCACCATTTGTCCCACCTAATGTTCCTCCAACAGAGGCGCCAATTGCACCGACAATAACGGATCCGAGGATTGCGGAGCCTGCGGCTTCAGCCGCATTACCAAGTAAAGATGTCACGGTAGAAGAAATTGAAGAGAAATCCCATGAATAGCCTCCGGAGATCTCTTCCATCTCAAATACTGTTAATTGCTTCATATTTATTCCTTTAAATTAATATTATTACGGATTGACCTAATTACGGGTCGGGCAGAAATGTAAGCGACGATTGCTTTTTAAGCAATGTAATAGACATGAATTGTTTGTGAATTCATGTCTATTTTCTTAATATTATTGTTCCTGTATAACTACCTCTAACATTGCCTTAACTTTACCGTTAGTAATATCGTCAACACTATTGCTTTGGCGATAGTAGTCAGCGGTAAGGTTGATGACCTGCGAAGTCGCTGCACTGTTGAAGCTATAGCTATCCATATCATAGAAAACTAAAGGCGTCCCAGTTTGTTTGAAAATGATACCGACATTTTTGGCGCCGCTATCATCGGTTATCATATTATCAATGATGCCATCGCCAGATGCGCTGGCGGTGCCTATCGGATTAAACCAGTACATTAACGTATTACCGATTGAACCGGCTGGGCAGTTAATGGTTAATAAGATGTTTTTTTGCTCTGGTGTCACGCCGCCGCGGGAGACCGACATTAGCGTGCTTTTTTTAATCCGACCGAGCGTTATCTGTGAACTGGAGGGCGATATATCACAGGATGTTGCCTGATAGGTAGTATTTTTCAGTTTGATAGTCGTAGTATATAAAAGTCTATCACTGGCGCTTGGGTTGGTTGTAGGGTTGCCGACAGAGAAACTTATTGACGGGTTTGAATCCGACCCTGAAGTATCAATGACCTGTTTTGTTTTGATAAACCACACGGTGACAAACTTATAGTAGTTATCTGAGGTTTTTTCAAACGGTACCAGTACCGAACCCGCAACGGCAGGAACCAGTGCGCCATTTTTACTTTCCAGCAGATCGGATACCTGGAATCCAATACCGTCAATTCCGGTTTCATACACCGGCATTCCATGCATTCCTGTAACGCCGGCGACCTCAGCGGTACTGATAGTCGTAATATACTGATCGTTATCTTTCTGGCTGCATGTGAAGTTTTTATAGTTACCAGTGCCGTATTTAGTCGAATATAATATGCTGCCCACTGGAATTGAGTCGTCTGTCGGTATTTTTGCTCTAATAGTAAATGCTTGCCGCTGGATGCTACCTGAGTAACTACATTTTGCAGCCGTCTCACCACCGATAACTAAAAGCATTAATAGAATAAATATTCTCTTCATCAATATTTGTCCTTAAATGATGGCTAGCGACACACCGCTTCGACCTGGTTTAAGCCAGCGGTTTTGCCTTCCCGCGGCGGTAACGTGAAGGGGGCATGACACTGCTGGGAACTACTTTTTCCCCACTGAACGTTGAGCGTCCCGGTTGGCTGCAGTCCGGACATATAGACCATCCCGGCATCGCTAACGATACTTGCCTGGCTTTTCGCATCACCAGCCAGTAAGACCATCGCTCCATAGGGAATGTCCTGACCGCTGGCGGTTTTAAGATGAATAAAGGCACGTTGCCCAATCTTGCCGTCGTAGTTGGCCCGCACAATAGCGCCGCGAGTCGGCACCACGGTTTGCGTTGTTTCCGGTAGTTCCATATCATCGCCAAGCGTGGCGGTGTCGAGAGTGATATCGGTGCGACGATAAGGGGTAACGTAAGGCACGATGGCATAGCCGCGATAGTCGGTCGAAATGGTGTTATCGGTCGTCAGTTTGACGTCATCCAGCCCCGGAGCTTTAACCAGTACGGCAGCATCGGTGATGTCCTGACCTAAAGTGATGCCGTCAGCGTGCGCGATAATGCTGCCGTTGGCGCCATAATCAATGCGTTGGCTATCGCGATCGTAGCTGTAACCGGCGTTAACACTCCCCTGAGAACTGTTATAGGTGGCGCGCATGTCGCCGCTGTAATACTCGCGGTTGCTGTATCCTTGCTGAATACTCCAGTCCAGACTATCGTTTTCCAGCCCGACGCCGCCGATAGCAACCGATTGATCCGTTGAGCCTGGGTTGCTATTGGTGAGCTGGTAACTGGTATAGGTGCCAGGAAGCCAGTTGCCGATCGGTAAAGTAACCGTTAGGGTGATACGTTGATCGTCCTGGGCATCTTTATTCGCGCTATTGCTGCTCCAGGTATAGCGGCTATAGCTATAACCCAGGTAGAAGTTCACGTTTTTAAAGCCACCGTTATAGCCAACGCTGATGGATTTATTGGTGCGTTTATCATCCCAATAATCTTCTACCAGACCGCTAATAGAGAGACTACCGAGCCCTTTACCTAAGCTTTGATTAAGCGTCAGGTTGGTACGGTTGCGCAGTGAGCGGGTGGTATAGCTGCCGTCGTTTGAATAACTATCGAACACCTCTGACAGGGTGTTAAAGCCTTTGGTAGAGTATCGGTAACCCGCGATAGTAATGTTAGTACCGGTATCAAGGATGTTTTTGCCGTAGCGGATACGCCAGGACTGACCCGACGTCTTTTCTTGATCCTGGATCTTTGACCAGGCTTGAGTGACGTCTGCTGAAGCCGCGCCAAAATCACCGAGGTTATAGCCTAGACCGGATGATAATGCTTGATAGTGCGAGGCCATTTGCATCCCGCCGTAGGCCGTCAGGCTACTGGATACACCATAGCTTATTGTCGCTTGGGTGAATGGCGTTTCGTCAACTCCGCCATCATAAGGACGATATTTACCAGAGGTGATTTCATACTGTAGCTGGCCTTCGCGCACCATGACCGGCAGCGTAGCGAACGGCACGATGAATTCTTGCTTTGAGCCATCCGATTCTTCTACCGTTACGTACAGATCGCCGCTACCGCCGCTTGGGTACATATCGGTAATTTCAAAGGCGCCGGGGGCGACGTAGGTCTGATATACCTGGTAGCCATTCTGCTTAACAATCACCCTGGCGTTGGTTTTTGCAATCCCTCGGATAATTGGCGCATAGCCGCGAAGGCTCTCCGGCAGCATGGAGGTATCCGTTGCCATTTGAATCCCGGTAAACGGCACGCTATCAAAAATACCGGAGAGCGAGGAGCTTTCACCCATTACCAGATTACTATTAAGAGGGCGAATGCTGCGCTGCATGTACAGGTAAGCTGATTCCCAGTCGCTGGATTCTCCTTTCGTTTTATTCCAGGTGCTCAGATTTCGGATACGCCATGGACCAAGATTTAAACCGGACTGGAGGTTAAGGCTATAGTATTCATCTTCTGATTCGAAATCATTCGAGCCGC
Organism: Klebsiella sp. K-3; assembly: GCF_051207495.1. Classification (NCBI taxonomy): domain Bacteria; kingdom Pseudomonadati; phylum Pseudomonadota; class Gammaproteobacteria; order Enterobacterales; family Enterobacteriaceae; genus Klebsiella; species Klebsiella sp. K-3. The sequence goes on from NZ_JBPNXF010000011.1 coordinate 56,734, forward strand.
TGAACTGGTAATTCATTAACAGCGCGTTAATACCTTCATCAAATTGATCTTCCGGAATAAATCCTTGCACGACGGTGGATAATGCCGCTTGTGGTATGGAGATATTTAACCGTTGTGCAGTAAAATCGAAATCCGCTTTTGTATCCGGTATGACCGTTAGGTTAACGCAGTTATTGGTATCTTCTTTCAGAGCTGGGAAGGATTTCACTCTGACACCATATTCCGCCAGGTCTTTAAGCGTGAAACAGGGGGTTAATTTGATATCATCACTCTTATCAGCACTATGACTATCAATAACAAATTTGATAGTACGGGTATCCAGATATTGGCCGTTGAAAACAATGTCAACCCGATAATCTCCGGGCGCCTGAGCGTTCCTGGCTTCAAAAACAGATAAGTCTGGGGCGTTTGAAGGATCGCTACCATTCAATGAATTGATGAATGAGGGATCGAAGAAATCACGTGCTTGCGCTTTATTATCCAAACCACAAAAAAACGCTGGCAACAACGTGATGCAGAGCGTTGATAGTTTGAATAGCTCTTTATTTTTATTTTGCATAGACACATCCCTATAACGTTAATAAAAATTCCAAATTACAACGGTGATGAATAGAGCGATCCGGCCCCACCATAATCATTAACTATTTTCCATGTCACGCTTGATGCATTGACACTTTCCTTTAACGTGACTTCTTTTGTTTCCATCGGAGGGACGGTGTTTACTTCATTTTTTATTTCGGTGTTACCTATTTTTATTGTGTTGAAGTAATAGAAAAAAGGTGTCGGATTGTTAATGAACAATTTATTGCCTGATTTACGCCATTGGAGTTTTGCCGCTTCTGTATTTGGCTTCATATCAAACAGCGATTTTGGCCGGTATACCAGACGCATACGGTGGCGAACCGCTAGCTGAATCGTATTGTTTTTGGCATTGGTGTCATCAGCTGGCGGGATAGCCATAATATTGAAATAAAATATAGATTCTCGATCTGTTGGCGCAGTAACATTATTGGTTGAAAACAAACGCACGGTATTTTGCTGTTTTGCTTCGAGTCGGAATAGTGGCGGAGTCGCCGTGAAAGAGGGTATTTGCCCTTTTGGGGTCTCAATCCACGACTTAATTAAGTAAGGAATACCGTCTTTGTTCTCAATCTGCGCGGTGATTTCGCGAGCGCCCTCTTTGTAAAGATAGCGAGTTGACTCGATAACGATACCAGCATGTGCAATACCGCTAATCAATAAAAAAAAGGGAATGAAAAGTTTAAATAAGGTGCTTGACATAGCATTTCTCTAAACGGAAAAAGGGCTCGCCAGTTGGCGAGCCCTCTAAAATAGAATTAGATGGTGTAGTCGATAGTAAAGGTTGCAACGCCTTTAACCGGACCTTCGGTTACAGCAGTTGTGGCATTTACTTTCACATAACCAGCGTAGTAGTTCAGGGAAGTGACGGAACCGTCAGTGTAGGTTTCGGACATGGTTTGGGAACCATCGAAGGCTACGCGAGAACCATCGCTGACTTTCGCGATACCGATACCGATACCGGCAGCGCCGTCGTCAGCGGTGTTGTCCAGAATGGTCGCGTTGCTGCTGGTGGTACCAGTAACAGCAACAGTCAGGCCAGTTGCCGGATCTTTGCTGCCTTGGGCGCAATCAGAAACATCAAAACCAAACTTCTGGCTTTTGAAAAGGGTGTTTGCAGCCTGAGCGTTCGCTTCGCTGGTGGTAACAGAAGTCAGACGAACGATGCCGTTGTTCAGAGTACCAGTCGGGGTGACTACGCAAGAAGCGGAGGAGTCATTGACTTCACCCAGAACGGTCACTTCAGCAGTGTTAGCGGCCATTGCCTGAGCACTCAGAACTGCAGATGCAGCAACCATTACAGCTACGATTGTTTTTTTCATTTATTTGTCCATGTATAAATACGTAATCCTTGAAATAGATATCGCTCTAATTGCTAATTATTGGTTGGTCTAATAATTCAATAATTGCCCCAAGAACTACACTATCCCATCTCTGTACTCCTTGTTGTCCCTTACGCTAATAAGCAGGTGTTAGCCTGCATTTAGCTTAAGACGGGAGCACTGAGGAATCTAATTCGCCGTTGGTGAAAATGCATGTGAATTTTAATTGAATAATCTTTTTAATGACTAAAGGAACGATTCACATTTTTATTCGAACTATAAGTGATAGCGTTGATTCGATGAATGTTGTGCGGTATCTCTGGCTTCCATTCAGTTTAAATATCATGTTAGTCTTATCTTTGATGCAAAATCGAGACTCAATGATTGATATATGAAGCCATCTAATAGCAGGCCTGTTCAAGGCTATTCGCGCAACATTAAAGATGGGATTTCATTAATTTCATGTTTATTTCACATAGCTAATGAAAAAGGGAAGACATTATGGCATTTAGTGAATTCATCATTAATGATGAAGTTATTTTTGACGTGAATATGAGTGAGTTGCGAACTGTTAATGAAAATGGCACTACCGTTAACTTAAATGGACCAACGGCGCGTTGTTTATTGTTGCTGATAGAAAGTAATGGCAGGATCATTTCACGTGAGGAATTTCTGGAAACTGTCTGGAAAACAAGGGGGGTAATAGTTGCGCAAAACACGTTTTACCAAAATATCTCATTGCTCAGAAAATCACTGGTAAAGGCCGGACTATCTCAGGATATCATTATTACCGTCAGGCAGCGCGGGTTTATCCTTGCCACGGATGCGGTAATCACTCCAGTTACCACAACGCAAGAGATAATAGCGAGCCCATCAACGAATGTAGATGATTCTGCAAGTGATAGGGAGAGCATAGAGAGCGAAATGTACGAAGTTAAAAATACCGTTAATGCTAATCGAAGCGAAAGTCGCAGAGGAACTACGTTTAAATTACCTAAATGGATCGTGGTGATGTTTATTGTTATGGTCGCAACTAATATACTTTCACTGCTTTTTTAGATGCTCTATTAGCGCATCATTTAATAGATACGCGTATATATAATTATAAATGTTAAGCAAACACCGCTTTCTGGATAACGCTGGTGAAAAATGTTATATCTTTTATTTGCCAGGCGAACATACTTGTCATTTAAGTATCTGCCGGACAGGGCCGGCAGAAAAACTTAGTTTTGTTGCTTTAAACCTAAATCCAGCGGCGTTTTACTCGGTTCGCCGCCGATTTCACGTGCCAACCTTGGCACCATATATCCGGATACCAGCGTTAATAGCTTACGCATGATTGCCCGGGCCTCCTCGTCTTCGACCATGAAGTGGGCTGCGCCCTGGACTTTATCAAGCACGTGCAGGTAGTAGGGCATCACCCCGGCATCGAACAGCGCGTTGCTGAGGTCCGCCAGGGTTTGTGCGTTGTCGTTAACGCCGCGCAGCAGGACGCTTTGGTTGAGCAGCGTCACGCGCGCTTGCCGTAGCAGCGCCATTGCCGCCCGAAATTCCGGGCCGATCTCATTGGCATGATTGATATGGTTAACCAACAGGATCTGCAGCGAGGAGGCGTTAAAGCGAGCCGCCAGCCCTTCGGTGATCCGCGCCGGAATGACAATCGGCAAGCGGCTATGGATGCGTAACCGTTTAATATGCGGGATAGCTTCCAGTTGCGTCAGTAACCAATCCAGTTCGTGGTCTTTGGCCATCAACGGATCGCCGCCGGAAAAAATAATTTCATCAAGCTGCGGATTGGCGGCAATGTACTCGAGCGCTGCCTGCCAGTTGCGTTTATTGCCCTGGTTCTCGGCATAGGGGAAGTGGCGGCGGAAGCAGTAGCGGCAGTTGACTGCACAGCCTCCTTTCACCAGCAATAGCGCCCGGTTGCTATATTTATGCAGCAGGCCTGGTACAACGCTGTGTTGTTCTTCCAGCGGATCGGTGGAAAAACCAGGGGCGGCAACAAACTCTTCTTGTGCGGTAAGCACCTGACGAAGAAGGGGATCGTTTGGGTTGCCCTTTTCCATACGTGCAATAAACGCGCGCGGTACGCGCAGCGCGAAGAGACGCTTCGCATCACGTCCCGCCAATAGGTTTGCATCTGTTTCCAGATCTAAAAGATGCAATAGTTCATCGGGACTGGTCACAACATCGGCAAGTTGCGAGATCCAATCTTCTCTGGATGGGGTATTTAGGGTTACAATATGCGCCATTTTGTGGCTTAGCTACCAAGTTAAACAATTTCAGAGGGCCTTATGGCGACTTACTATAGCAACGATTTTCGTGCTGGTCTTAAAATCATGATGGATGGTGAACCGTATGCGGTTGAAGCCAGTGAATTCGTTAAACCAGGTAAAGGTCAGGCATTCGCACGCGTTAAGCTGCGTCGTCTGCTGACCGGCACCCGTGTAGAAAAAACGTTCAAGTCCACCGACTCTGCAGAAGGCGCGGACGTTGTCGATATGAACCTGACTTACCTGTACAACGATGGTGAGTTCTGGCACTTCATGAACAACGAAACCTTCGAACAGCTGTCCGCTGATGCTAAAGCTATCGGCGACAACGCGAAATGGCTGCTGGATCAGGCTGAGTGCATCGTGACCCTGTGGAACGGTCAGCCTATCGCTGTCACGCCGCCGAACTTCGTTGAACTGGAAATCGTTGAAACCGATCCAGGTCTGAAAGGCGACACCGCAGGTACTGGCGGCAAGCCGGCTACTCTGTCCACTGGCGCTGTGGTTAAAGTTCCGCTGTTCGTTCAGATTGGCGAAGTCATCAAAGTAGATACCCGCTCCGGCGAATACGTATCTCGCGTGAAGTAATTCATGCTGTGAGACGGTGGGCGCAGCCATGCTGCTGCGCCTCCAGTTTCATGTCAGGATTAACATGAACCGGACGCTCAAATTTCTCATTTTGCTGCTGCTCAGCGGCGCGCTGCTTACTGGATGTAATACCGCCCGCGGTTTTGGCGAAGATATCCAGGGGTTAGGGCACGCGATTTCTCACGCCGTCAGCTAGTCTCATTTCATCTGCCTTCCCTGCAATTCATTTTGCGCAGTTCAGTCTGAACCTCTTTTTCTCTTAAAAAACGCGACTATCCCTTCATTCTGAATCAGTTTGGCTATGCTTATAGGGCAAGAAAACAAAAACTGTTTATAAGGATGATATTATGGTGAAAAAAACGATTGCGGCGTTCTTTACTGTTTTGGTCCTTTCCTCCGTGCTCACCGCATGTAACACCACGCGTGGTATCGGTGAAGACATTTCTGACGGCGGCAGCGCTATCTCTGGTGCGGCGACCAAAGCTCAGAATTAAACATTACCGGTACGGCCTCGCGCCGTACCGGTCTTCACATTCACGGCGCCGTTGTTTATAATCCCGGCGTTTTCAACCACCTTGCGGGACGACCCGTGAGCGTATCTCATTCGGGGACGGCCCCATTACTGGAGCCATATGTCCTGGATCATTCTCTTTATCGCCGGTTTGCTGGAAGTCGTGTGGGCCGTCGGCCTCAAATACACCCATGGGTTTAGCCGTCTGCTGCCAAGCGTGATTACCATTGCCGCTATGGTCGTCAGTATGGCGCTGCTATCGTGGGCGATGAAATCACTGCCGGTGGGTACCGCCTATGCGGTGTGGACCGGGATCGGCGCCGTAGGCGCAGCGATAACCGGCATCGTGCTGCTGGGTGAATCCGCAAGCCCGATGCGTATCGCAAGCCTGGCCTGTATTGTCATCGGCATTATCGGGCTGAAAATCAGCGCACATTAATAGCGCTGGTTAACCCAAATCAGTTTGCTCACGTCGAAGCCCTGCCGGGTGGCTATATCCAGCATCTGCTGTTTTACCTGCGGCGAAATCTTCGGCGTACGCGCCAGTAGCCACAGGTAATCGCGATCCGGCCCGCAAACCAGCGCATGGCGGTACTCTTTATCCAGCGCAATCACGTTGTAGCCGCCATAGAAAGGGCCGAAGAACGAGACTTTTAGCGCCGCGCGGTTCGGATCGCCGGTGAACCAGGCCACGCCGTCTGTTTTCTGCCAGATGCCGCGGTCAGGGTTATAACCTTTATTGACCACATCAATGCCGCCATCGCCGCGCAGGCTGTAAGTCGCCGTAACCTTTTCCAGCCCGCTTTCGAAATGATGATCGAAGCGGGCTATTTCATACCAGGTGCCGAGGAAGCGTTGGCTTTCGAATGGGCTGACGACGGTCACGCCAGCGGGAGGAACGGGATTGCTGCACGCAACGCTCAGCAACGACGCGATAACCACGGTTAACACTGGCAGCAGACGCATAGGTACCTTCCTTACCGCTTTTTCTCTAAGTGTAGATAGCGGCAGGAAAATAGTAGGGAGATTTTGTCGATAAGCGAGCCCGGTAACAGATTGCTACCGGGCGAGATGTCGCATCAGATAAATAACACGCCGACCAGGGTAACGACGGTTAAAATCGCCGCCAGGCCATAGAAGACCCATTTGCCGTTCGGTACGTGGATTTTCAGATCATGCATCGCATGGTGGATACGGTGCAGGCCGCACCACAGCGGCAGAACAATCATCAGAAAGATGAAAAGGCGGCCGATGAAGCTATGGGCGAAGGCGTAAACGCGTTCGTAGCTGAAAGCATCGCCAGGGGCGAGTCCCAGCGGCAGCAGAATGCCGACCAGTAGCACCATCACCGGCGCGATAATCGCCCCCCACATGCCGCCTGCGCCAAACAGCCCCCAGAACACCGGTTCATCGGAACGTTTGGGATTGGGATTAATCATATCAGCCTCCTTACCAGAACAACGCGACAAACAGGATCACGATGCTAACCAGCGCCGTTACCGCCCACAGCCCTTTAATCAGCGGCTCAGGCCCCATTTTCTCGCCTTTAATAATGATGTTGGCGGCTTTCGGCGCCAGCTCAAACCAGGTTTTGGTGTGCAGCAGCGCCGCTGCCAGGGTGATCAGGTTGAGGATCACCACAATCGGGTTTTGCAGGAATGCCACATAGCCATCCCAGCTTTCGGCGCCGTGCTTAAGGGCGAACAGGCCGTAAATCAGCACGATGCTGAACCAGACCGTCGGCACCGCCGTCCCTTCACGCAGCATATAGAAGCGATAAAATGGCAGCTTCTTCCACCAGGTGGAGGTCATGGGCCGCACGTAGGGTTTGCGTTTAGTCGTCATAGTGCACTCCTTAGCGTGGTTTCAGGGTGGCGATCAGGAAGTCTTTCGAACTTTCTACCTTGCCCTGCTGAATGGCGGCCGCCGGATCGACATGCTTCGGGCAAACTTCGGAGCAGAAGCCGACAAACGTACAGCTCCACACGCCGTTCTGGCCGTTAAGCTGCGCCATACGTTCCTTTTTGCCGTGGTCGCGGCTGTCTTCGTTGTAGCGATGGGCGAGGGTGATCGCCGCTGGGCCGATGAACTCCGGGTTCAGACCAAATTGCGGACAGGCGGCATAGCACAAACCGCAGTTGATGCAGCCGGAGAACTGATGGTATTTCGCCATCTGCGCGGGAGTCTGCTTATTCGGCCCCTGCTCCGGCGTGCGGTTATTTCCGATGATATACGGCTTAATCGCTTCCAGACTTTCGATAAAGTGGGTCATATCGACCACCAGATCGCGCTCGATCGGGAAGTTGGCCAGCGCTTCTACCTTCAACCCTTTGGTATAGTCGCGCAGGAAGGTTTTACAGGCCAGTTTTGGCACCTTGTTGACCATCATGCCGCAAGAACCGCAGATCGCCATGCGGCACGACCAGCGGTAGCTTAAATCCGGCGCGAGGTTGTCTTTGATATAGCCCAGCGCGTCGAGCAGCGAGGTTTGTTCGTCGTAGGGGACTTCATAGAAAGCGCTGTGTGGCGCGGTATCGACTTCCGGGTTGTAGCGCACCACTTCAATTTTCAGTTTGTTCATCTCAGCCATGGGTCGTCTCCTTCTTCTCAGCGGCTTCCGCTTCGGCGCCATACACGCGTTTAGCCGGCGGCAGAGTGGTGATCTTCACATCGCCATACTCCAGGCGCGTGCTGCCGTCAGCCTCACGGAAGGCGAGCGTATGCTTGAGGAAATTGACGTCGTCGCGTTCAGTGCAGCCTTCATCGAGACGCTGATGGGCGCCGCGAGACTCTTTACGCGCGATAGCGGAGTGCGCCATGCATTCGGCGACGTTGAGACCATGGCCCAGCTCAATGGTGTAGAGCAGGTCGGTATTGAACACGCTGGAGGTGTCGGTGATACGCACGCGCTTAAAGCGCTCCTGCAGCTCGGCCAGCTTATCGATGGTTTTTTGCATCAGCTCCGGCGTGCGATAAATACCACAGCCTTCTTCCATCGACATACCCATTTCGTCGCGGATTTTGGCCCAGTTTTCATTGCCCTGCTGGTTGACGAGGTCTTTCAGACGGTTTTCAACGTCGTTGACCTGCGCATCCAGCGCCGCGTTGTTGGCTTCGCCCGCGGCCATCGCGCGCTGCATGGCTTGCTCACCGGCAAGGCGGCCAAAGACCACCAGCTCGGCAAGCGAGTTGGATCCCAGACGGTTGGCGCCATGGAGACCGACGGAGGAACATTCGCCGACGGCGAACAGGCCCTTGATGCGGGTTTCGCACTGCTGGTCAGTTTCGATGCCTCCCATCGTGTAGTGGGCGGTCGGACGCACCGGAATGGGCTCTTTTACCGGATCGACGCCGACATAGGCTTTCGCCAGTTCGCAGATGAACGGTAGGCGTTCAAGCAGTTTCTTCTCGCCGAGATGGCGCAGGTCGAGATAAACCACGTCGCCGCGCGGCGTCGAAATGGTGTTGCCTTTGCGCCACTCGTGCCAGAAGGCCTGAGAGACTTTATCGCGCGGGCCGAGTTCCATGTATTTGTTTTTCGGCTCGCCGAGCGGCGTTTCTGGCCCCATACCGTAATCCTGCAGGTAGCGGTAGCCGTTTTTATTCACCAGAATACCGCCTTCGCCGCGGCAGCCTTCGGTCATCAGGATCCCCGAACCCGGCAGGCCGGTTGGGTGATACTGGACGAACTCCATGTCGCGCAGCGGGACGCCGTGGCCCAGCGCCATGCCCATGCCATCGCCGGTGACGATGCCGCCGTTGGTGTTATAGCGATAGACGCGGCCAGCGCCGCCGGTAGCCATGACGACCGCATTGGCGCGAATTTGCACCAGCGTGCCTTCCATCATATTCATTGCCACCAGGCCGCGGGCCTGGCCGTCATCGACGAGAATATCCAGCACGAAGTGCTCGTCGAAACGTTGAATTTGCGGGAACTGGAGGGAGGTCTGGAAGAGGGTATGCAGCATATGGAAGCCGGTTTTATCGGCGGCGAACCATGTACGTTCGATTTTCATCCCGCCGAAGCGGCGAACGTTGACGCTGCCGTCCGGGCGGCGGCTCCACGGGCAGCCCCACAGCTCAAGCTGGGTCATTTCCGTGGGGCAGTGGTGTACGAAATAGTCTACGACATCCTGTTCACAGAGCCAGTCGCCGCCGGCGACGGTGTCGTGAAAATGGTATTCAAAGCTATCGTGATCCTGCGCGACCGCCGCAGAACCGCCTTCGGCGGCGACGGTATGGCTACGCATTGGATAGACTTTTGAAATCAGTGCGATTTTGGCTTTTGGATTAGCCTGCGCAGCGGCGATGGCTGCGCGAAGACCTGCTCCGCCTGCGCCAATGACGACAAGATCGGCTTGAAAAGTTTGCACGACATTCCTCCAGTTTTTGTGTATTTCGCCGCCGGGCTGGCGAAAAAGTATCACTGCTCCTTTATAGGTAAATGAGTATAGCCATAGGGATGTTGGGGAAAATTGACGCGTTCGATTTTTTTATCAATCCGTGCGCTGATTTATCAATTTTATTTATGCAATTAAGTTAGCAATAAATTATCAGGATGTAATATCGCCGCCGGATTGCACAAAATTTGTTTCACTCGACGGTTGCGAGTAGACTTCGTGCCCTTGTATGAAATCGGAGAAAAGTACCATGAGCGAGACGGCAACCTGGCAGCCGAGCGCATCCATTCCAAATCTGTTAAAACGTGCGGCTGTAATGGCGGAAATTCGCCGTTTCTTTACCGACCGCGGCGTGCTGGAGGTGGAAACGCCTTGTATGAGTCAGGCAACGGTGACCGATATCCACATGTTCCCGTTTGAAACCCGTTTCGTCGGCCCCGGCCACTCTCAGGGTCTGAATCTGTATCTGATGACCAGCCCGGAATACCACATGAAGCGGCTGCTGGCCGCCGGATGCGGGCCGGTTTTCCAACTGTGCCGTAGCTTTCGCAATGAAGAGATGGGCCGCCACCACAACCCAGAGTTCACCATGCTGGAGTGGTACCGTCCGTGCTACGACATGTATCGTCTGATTAACGAAGTTGACGATTTACTGCAGCAGGTGCTCGAGTGCCAACCCGCGGAAAGCCTCTCTTATCAACAGGCCTTCCAGCGCTATCTGGAGATCGATCCGCTGTCGGCAGACAAAACCCAGCTGCGTGAAGTGGCGGCAAAGCTCGATCTCAGTAATATCGCCGATACGGAAGAAGATCGCGATACGCTGTTGCAGCTGCTGTTCGCCATGGGTGTAGAGCCGCACATCGGTAAAGAACGTCCGACTTTCGTCTATCACTTCCCGGCAAGCCAGGCGTCGCTTGCGCAGATCAGCACCGAAGATCACCGCGTCGCCGAGCGCTTTGAGGTCTACTACAAGGGGATGGAGCTGGCGAACGGCTTCCACGAGCTGACCGACGCACGCGAACAACAGCAGCGTTTTGAGCAGGACAACCGCAAACGTGCGGCCCGCGGCCTGCCGGAGCAGCCCATCGACTATAACCTGCTGGCCGCGCTGGAAGCCGGACTGCCGGATTGTTCCGGCGTCGCGCTGGGGGTAGACCGCCTGGTGATGCTGGCGTTAGGTGTAGAGACCATCGGCGAAGTGATCTCATTCACCGTCGATCGCGCCTGATTAATTACGCTTCCCTTTCATGAGGAGAGGGAAGCCGTTTCCCGCCGTTAGCGTTATCCCCTTCATTCAAAGATTTTTACAGTTCTCTCCGCTGCATTAGCCCTAATAACCACAATTTCAAACTGGATTATTGCTAGGATCCGCGTTCAATTTCTGCTTACCTGGCGACGTTGTTCGGCGACGCTCACGTTTGGATCGATTTATGCCTCAACAAATCAAGAAGATGAGCCTGATTGGGCTGATATTAATGATCTTCACTTCGGTGTTTGGCTTTGCCAACAGCCCTTCGGCGTTTTATCTGATGGGTTATAGCGCAATGCCGTTTTATCTTTTCTCGGCGCTGTTTTTCTTTATTCCTTTTGCCTTAATGATGGCGGAGATGGGCTCGGCCTATCGTAAGGAAGAGGGCGGGATCTATTCGTGGATGAACCGTAGCGTCGGGCCGCGCTTTGCATTTATTGGCACCTTTATGTGGTTTTCATCCTATGTGGTGTGGATGGTCAGTACCGCGGCGAAAATTTGGGTCCCGTTTTCGACCTTTCTCTTCGGCGCGGATAAAACCCAGAGCTGGGCTTTTGCCGGCTTAACCTCGACGCAAACCGTCGGCGTGCTGGCCGCCTGCTGGATGGTGCTGGTGACGCTGGTGGCGGCGAAAGGGATAAATAAGATTGCCAAAATTACCGCCGTGGGCGGCATCTCGGTGATGTGCCTTAATCTGGTACTGCTGCTGGTGAGCGGGGCGATTCTGCTGCTGAACGGCGGCCATTTCGCACAATCGCTGGATTTCACGGCGTCGCCGAACCCGGGATATCAATCCGGGCTGGCGATGCTGTCTTTCGTGGTGTTCGCCATTTTTGCCTATGGCGGGATTGAAGCGGTCGGCGGACTGGTGGATAAAACCGAGAAGCCGGAAAAGAACTTTGCCAAAGGCATTATCATCGCCGCGCTGGTGATTTCGATCGGTTACTCGCTGGCTATTGTGCTGTGGGGCGTCAGTGCCAACTGGCAGCAGGTCTTGAGCAACCACAGTACCAACCTTGGCAATATCACCTACGTGTTGATGACCAGCCTCGGCGCGACGCTTGGACTAGCGCTTCATCTGTCGCCGCAGGCGGCGGCGCTGACCGGCGTATGGTTTGCGCGCATTACCGGGCTGTCGATGTTCCTTGCCTATACCGGCGCATTCTTCACCCTGAGCTATTCGCCGCTGAAGGCGATCATTCAGGGGACGCCGAAAGCGCTGTGGCCGACGATGATGACCAAAGTCAACGCTAACGGCATGCCGGCTAACGCCATGTGGCTGCAGTGTCTGCTGGTGAGTCTGTTTATTTTGCTGGTCTCTTTCGGCGGCGATACCGCTTCAGCGTTTTATAACAAGCTAACGCTGATGGCTAACGTCTCGATGACCTTGCCGTATCTGTTCCTGGCTATCGCGTTCCCGTTCTTTAAGGCCAAAGCCGATCTCGATCGTCCATTTGTGATGTTTAAAAGCCGGGTGAGCACGCTGCTGGCGACGACGATAGTGGTACTGGTGGTAGCGTTCGCCAATATCTTTACCGTTATTCAGCCGGTGATGGATTCCGGTGACTGGAACAGTACGCTGTGGATGGTCGGCGGGCCGATTTTCTTCTCGCTATTGGCACTAGGGATCTACGAGAACTATCGTCAGAGAACGGCGGTACAGGTAGCGCTGGCGGAGGGTTAAGAAAGAGAATGCCCGGTGAAGCGCTCACCGGGCTAGTTAGTGCTTACAAACTTCCTGGCGTACGGCTGCTTTTACCCGCTGAGTTCAGCGGCTGGCTGCTGCGCAGACCATCCAGGCTTTCCAGGCGCATCTGGAACGGTGGGAACGGCATGTCGATGCCGTGCGCGCGGTAACCCGCCAGAATCAGCTGATGCAGCTCATGACGCAGCGGCATACGGTGACCCATCTCGGCGGCGTAAATACGCAGCTCGAAAATCTGTATCCCCTGCTGCAGGTCAACGAGAAATGCTTCCGGCGCCGGGGTATCAATCACCAGCGAGCAGCGATGAGCGGCGGTCAACAGAATCTGCGTGACCTCTTCCGTATTGGCCTCCGCGGGCGCCGGGATAGTCAACACCACGCGAGTGACCGAATCCGACAGCGACCAGTTGATGAACTGTTCGGTGATGAACGCTTTGTTCGGCACGATGATTTCTTTACGGTCCCAGTCGCTGATGGTGGTGGCGCGGGTATTAATTTTCGTCACGCTACCGGTCAGGCTGCGGATAGTGACCGTATCGCCGATACGGATCGGTTTTTCAAACAGGATGATCAGGCCGGAGATAAAGTTGGCGAAAATTTCCTGTAGACCAAAACCAAGACCGACGCTGAGCGCCGCCACCAGCCACTGCAGTTTCGACCACTCAATACCAATCATCGAGAAGCCGACCAGCCCGCCAATTAGCATCAACAGATATTTGGTGATGGTGGTGATGGCGTAGCCGGTACCCGGCGTCAAATCCAGATGTTGCAGAATCGCCAGCTCCAGCAGCGCCGGGAGATTGCGCACCAGTTGGGTGGTGATAATCAGCACCAGAATGGCGATCAGGACGGCGCCAAGAGTAATGGGTTCAAGACTTTCGACGCCCTGTACCGTGGAGGTCACATCCCATAGCGAGATATTTTCGAGGAAGCCGAATGCCGAGTGAATTTCCGACCACAGAATAATCACCGACAGCAGGGCGATTAGCATCAGCAGCGAGCGGACCAGGCGCAGGGACTGGGTACTGATGGCGTCGAGGTCGACTTCGCTGACTTCCGCTTCGACCGAACCTTCGGTGCTGGTGGAGTGGGCGGTATCTTCTTCGCCGCGGGCGCGCTGGGCGAGGATTTCCGCACGGCGGTGTTTGGCGCGATCGAAGGCCAGACGCCGACGCTGAATCAACATCCAACGGCGAATAATATGGTAAACCACCAACAGCAGGAACCAGATGGCGACCGAGGTTTCCAGTCGCGCCAGTAGCGCCTGCGAGGTGGCAAGATAGCCCACTGCCGCTGCCAGCATCGCGATCAGCGGCGCGCCGAGCAGCAGGTTCCACAGCAGACGGTTCACCATGTTCTCGCCGTCGCCTGCTTTATCAAGATACAGCGGTATCCCGGCATGCTTCAGGCTCAAGGTAACCAGCGCCAGCGCGCCGCATATCAGCATGAAGCACAGGCGGCCCAGAGAGGCCGAGAATTCACGGTCGTTGAGATTATCGAACATGATCAGCGCCATAATCAGCGGTACGATCAACCCGATGCTCATCAGGTAGTAGCGCATGGCTTTGGCGACGCGGTTACGCGGCCAGCCGAAGTGGGCGATGAACAATCCATTCGGCCGGGCGAAGGTGGCGCAAATCATCACCACCCACAGCAGCGGCACGGTGGCGGTCACGCCGTCGCCAATGGCGACCGCCAGCGGGAAGGGCCAGGCCGCCTGCAATCCATAGCCGAGCGTCATCCACAATACCGGCAGCGGAGATGCCACCAGAATTGACCAGAACACGGTACGCAGCGTCAGCCAGAAGTGATCCTGCGTCACCTTGCCAATCCGCGCGCTGGAGCGCTCAAGGAAGCGGGTAAAGTGGCGTCGCGAATAGATACTGAAGCCCACCAGCACCAGCGCGCCAAAAAGCGGGAACAGCGTCTCTTTGCTGGTCAGCATCATGACGCTGGCCTTACCGAGCTGGTTGATGGTATCAAGCGAGATCAGACGACGCAGATCCTGCACCACTTCCAGCGGCCAGGAGAAGCCAATCGGACTGACGTCCGAGGTCCAGAACAGATAGCGGTGGGTTGCTTCGTTAATCTCTTTCAGCGCGTCTTCTAACTGGCCGTTGGCGACTTTCAGTTTCGTCAGTTCGAGCAGCAGGGTATCGCCGCCGCGTAGAAGCGAGTTAAGCAGCTCGCTCTGGGTACGCAGCTGCGCCTGCAGGATGCGGTTTTGTTCCGCGGTGAGCGGCTCGCCGTCGGCCTGGCGAATCAGCCGTAGCTGCGCCTGCTTGCTGAGCAGGTCTTCGTAATGCAAGCGCTGTACGCGCAGCTGGGCCGTTTCAGTATCTAACTGCTGTGGGCGCGGGCGCTCCGGCAGACGGGCGACCTGGGCGCGTAGCGCTTCGCCGAGTAGATTCGATGATCCCAGCCACTGCGACTGTTCGCGCAGGGTGTTCAGCGCCTGGCGCACCTGGAGCGTTTGATTGGTTGCTTGCCGCTGCTGCGAGGCCACCAGATCCAGGCGCTGAACCTGCTGATTAAGCGCCTGCGATAGTTCGCGGTTAATTTTGAACTGGTCGGTGATCCCCGGCGGCAGGTTTTCGCTGTTTTCCGCCAGCAGCTCGGTGCTCTCCAGCGCCTTTTCCGCTTCGCGTTGGCGCTGGCTGTTCTGCTGATTACGCAGCGCCTGCAGGTAGGCATCGAGCTGTTCGCTCTGTTTCTGCGCCAGCTCAGAGCGGATGCGCGACAGTTCCTGGCGGTTGTTAGCGGAGAGTTGGGCCAGATCCAGCTCGTCGACCAGCGCTTTCAGACGCGCGGATTCCGCCTGCAGACCGAGATTTTGCGCCTGCGCCAGCGGCGTATTGCCGGGCTGCGCGCCGACGCGACGTTCAATCTCATTAAGCTTGCGGCGGGCGTCGGTTTGCTGCTGCGGTAATTGATTAAGGGAGTCGGCGATTTCCCGCGCCCGATCCTGCTCCTGCTGCGCCTGGCGGCTGGCTTCCAGAAGCTGGCTGCTGACCTGCAGGATCTCCTGATTTAGCGCGTCGGCGGTGAGGGCGGTAGGTACCTGGTGCGGCGTTTCGTTGACATTCGCTAACTGAGCGCGGAGCGTTTGAAACAGTTTGGGGAAATTATCGATAACGTCCTGGTATTGGCGAGCGCGCTCAACGGAGGCGTTGCGCTCCTCCAGCGCATTCAGCGCGGCTTGCAGGACTTCGACGGTTTCAGGCTGGGCGGGTTTCGCCGCCTTCGCCTGTTCCAGTTCCTGGGTAATTTGTTTGACGTCCGGGGCCGTCGCTGCGTACGCCCCGAAGCTGAGGCTCAAGGCCAACAGAAAAGTGTATATCAGGCGCACGGCGTAACCCTTTGTCGTCCGGAATTAACCTTCGTCTTGTTTATCGTCAACCTGCGGGCTGGCGCGGTGTTCGGCGCGGATCTCTTCTTCCGGCAACGGCGCAGGTTCCACGGAGATATCAGCTTCTACGGCCGTCGCCAGCGGTTCGCCGATTTTGGTGACTGACAGGCTTTGCAGTTGTTCAACCAGCTTCACCTGGCCTGGCGCAAACAGGTTAATCACCGTTGAGCCCAGCTTAAAGCGGCCCATCTCCTGGCCCTTCAGCAGCGCAACGGAGCCTTCGCTTTCGCCTGCAGGCCAGGTCCAGCGCTTGATAATGCCTTCCCGCGGCGGCGTCACGGTGCCGGACCAGACAGTCTCGATGCTGCCAACAATCGTTGCGCCGACCAGAATCTGCGCCATCGGACCGAATTCAGTATCGAACAGGCAGATAACGCGCTCGTTGCGGGCAAACAGGTTCGGTACGTTTTGCGCCGTCAGGTGGTTGACCGAGAACAGATCGCCTGGGACATAGATCATCTCGCGCAGGATGCCGTTGCACGGCATATGCACGCGGTGATAGTCGCGCGGCGACAGATAAGTGGTGGCGAAGCTACCGTTACGGAACAGGTCGGCCATCTGGTAGTTACCCGCCAGCAGGGCCTCCAGGGTGTAATTGTGGCCTTTGGCCTGCAGAATTTTGTCATCTTCGATAGCGCCAAGCTGGCTGATAACGCCGTCAGCCGGCATTACCAGCACGTTGGGATCGGTGTTCAGCGGGCGAACATCGTCACGCAGCGGGCGGACGAAGAAGTCGTTGAAGGTGCGGTAAGCGGCAGTATCCGGCTTCTGCGCCTCTTTCATATCGACTTTGTAGTATTTGACGAACAGATCGATAACCAGTTTAGTCAGCCAGCCTGCTCGTTTACTTGCCCCCCAGCCTGCGAGGCGGGTGAGCCACAGTTTAGGCAGAATGTATTGCAGTGAGAGTTTAAACGAGTTTAACAAGGTAGCCTCCAGGCCGTTAATTGTCGTTCCTGACCCCGCTTTGGCGCGGGGTACTGAAAAGGGGGACGATTCTATACGTAAACTTCAGCGAATTGTATCCGCGCCGTCTTGCCGGCAAAGCGATTACGTATAGCGACGACAGCTTAAATGTCAGTCGTCGGTTGATGAAAAGCTTTTACGCGTTTTTACCTGCACCTGTTCCATACTTTCCAGGATGCGGTGATAGTTGGCGAAACGGCTTTCGGCGATAGCGCCTTTTTCTACCGCTTCGCGAATGGCGCAGCCCGGATCGGTGTCGTGCTTGCAGTCGCGATACTTGCAATGGCCTAAATAATCATGGAATTCGACAAAGCCGTTGGTGATTTGTTCCGCGTCAAGATGCCACAGGCCGAACTCGCGCACGCCTGGGGAGTCAATCACATCGCCGCCGTGCGGGAAGTGATAAAGACGTGCGGCGGTGGTGG
This sequence comes from Klebsiella sp. K-3, assembly GCF_051207495.1. NCBI lineage: Bacteria > Pseudomonadati > Pseudomonadota > Gammaproteobacteria > Enterobacterales > Enterobacteriaceae > Klebsiella > Klebsiella sp. K-3. The sequence continues at coordinate 74,164 of NZ_JBPNXF010000011.1, forward strand.
TGTGCTGGCCGAGCCCTGAAACATCAGAGACGTCGTTCGTCAGGATTTGCTCATCCCGCAGTCCCAGCAGCGTGTTCAGCAAGCTGGATTTACCCACCCCGGACTGGCCGGCAAAGATACTGATACGCCCGGTCAGGGCCTCTTCAAGCGGCTTCAGGCCGTCCTGAGTATGGCTGGACACCATCAAAACCGGATAACCGATCTGGCGATAGATATCCATCTGCTCATTGACGAAGGCCATACCCTCCTCGTCCAGCAGGTCTATCTTATTCAGTACCAGCAGCGGTTCGATATTCTGCGCTTCGCAGGCCACCAGATAGCGGTCGATAATATTGAGCGACAGTTCGGGTAAAATGGCCGAAACCACCACGATTTGGTCGATATTTGCCGCGATAGGCTTCACGCCGTCGTAAAAGTCCGGGCGCGTCAGCACCGAGACGCGTTCATGTACCGCTTCGACGATGCCTTTGACGTTGACCCCGTCGGCGGCGTCTTTGCCTGGCCGCCAGACTACGCGGTCGCCGGTTACCAGAGAACGAATGGTCCGGCGAATGTTGCAGCGGTGGGTCGTGCCATCCGCGGATTCGACATCGGCATGCATACCAAAACGGCTGATGACGATACCTTCAGAAGGCTCGCCAAACAGGTTGTCATCGTAGTCGGCCTTCTCCGAAGTCGTTTTCAGGCGGCGCTGGTGGTTGGCCTTAACGCGGCGCTGCTGGCCTTTGGAGAGCTTATTTTTACTCAATCGAACTGGCTCCTGGTCGCCCTGATGGGGCAAAACCTCTATGATACACGCTATTTTAGATGAATATAGTCACGCAAGAAGGGTGGAAAATAGCATGAGTGCAGATGAAAACAACCTGATTTGGATCGATCTTGAGATGACGGGGCTGGATCCCGAGCGCGATCGCATTATCGAAATCGCCACCCTGGTCACCGACGCGAATCTTAATATTCTGGCAGAAGGCCCGACCATTGCCGTGCACCAGTCTGATGCTCAGCTGGCGCTAATGGACGAATGGAACGTGCGCACTCATACCGGCAGCGGGCTGGTCGATCGCGTGAAGGCCAGTACCGTGGGCGACCGCGAAGCGGAACTGGCCACTATTGAGTTTCTCAAGCAGTGGGTGCCGGCGGGGAAATCGCCAATTTGTGGCAACAGCATCGGTCAGGACCGCCGCTTCCTGTTCAAATATATGCCGGAACTGGAAGCTTACTTCCATTATCGCTATCTCGACGTCAGCACCCTAAAAGAGCTGGCGCGCCGCTGGAAGCCGGAAATCCTTGATGGCTTTAAAAAGCAGGGCACTCACCAGGCGATGGACGATATCCGCGAATCCGTCGCCGAGTTAGCCTATTATCGCGAGCATTTTATTAAGCTCTGAAGCATAAACGAGGCCACCATGGCCTCGTCGTTTTACTGCGTTAATTAAACCACTTTTGTTCCATCTGCTGGAACTCCGGCGACGCCTTCACGACCTCCAGCGCGTCATTAATCTGCTTAAGCAACTCCGGGTCGTCTTTGCGTACCGCGATGGCATATTGTTTGCCGTAATAGGCCGGGTCGGTGGCGCGCTCTTTCATCTCTGCGTAATCAGGATTATCCGCCAGCCACTGGACCATCGTCGCTAAATCGCCGATCGCGCCGTCGACTTCGCCGCTTTTCAACGCCGTCAGCGCCTCGCTATCGCTGCCAAAGGCGACGGTTTGAATGCCTTTTTGTTTATCGCGTAGATAACGCTGATGAACGCTGCCTTTGACCACGGCGAGCTTTTTACCCTGCAGGTCGGCAAACCCGTGGGCGGCGTCTTTTGCCGTGACTACCACCCCGGAGAGCTCCTGGCGATAAGGCTGAGTGAAGGCGACCTGCTTTTCACGCATCGGCAATACTTCAACGCCGGCGATAATAGCGTCGAACTTTTTAAAGCGTAGCGCCGGGATGAGCGTATCAAAGCGCTGCGGCGTGAATTTACATTCCGCCTGCATCTGTTTACACAGCGCATTGGCCAAATCAATGTCAAAACCCGTAGGTTGGCCTTTGCCTTTGACGGTCTCAAACGGCGGATTGGCGGTTGTGGTGCCAAAATGGAGCGTCTCGGCAGAAGCTGTTCCGATGATTGATGTGGTCAGCAGCAGGACGGAAAGCGCTTTTTTCATTCTGAATCCCTGATAGTCGTCATGGTGGACCTTTTCGCGGATAGCCACCGCGGTGTCATGCGGGCGATTTTGCGCCATTCGCGCGGGGGGAAAAAGATATTTTGCTAATTATGGCGGTTATTTATACAATTCAGTGGGCTGTGTGGCGAGAAAATGTCCATTCAAACAAAAAACGAAAAAAAGTGCTCGCCAGGGGGTTGCAGGTGAATCGAATTCTCGTATAATGCGCCTCCCGTAACGACGCAGAAATGCAAATTACGACGCCATCGAAATATGGCAAAAAAGCAGTAACGCGGGAATAGCTCAGTTGGTAGAGCACGACCTTGCCAAGGTCGGGGTCGCGAGTTCGAGTCTCGTTTCCCGCTCCAAAATTTGAAAGCAGCACCATACCAAAACATAGTTTTCAGGTTACCGACAGGTAGATTGAAAGCCAATGTAAGCGGGAATAGCTCAGTTGGTAGAGCACGACCTTGCCAAGGTCGGGGTCGCGAGTTCGAGTCTCGTTTCCCGCTCCAAAATTTGAAAGACACACCATACCAAAGCATAGTTTTCAGGTTACCAGCAGGTAAATTGAAAACCGATGTAAGCGGGAATAGCTCAGTTGGTAGAGCACGACCTTGCCAAGGTCGGGGTCGCGAGTTCGAGTCTCGTTTCCCGCTCCAAATTTCTTCCTTTATCCAATTTATCCACAGTGCGAAATCGCGCCGGGGATGATTTTCATTACCTATCCAAAAATACTGTAAACAGAGTTATCCACAGGCTGTCGTTTGGCTGACTGCGCGACAAATGCTTCACTTTGTAAATAGTATTATTGTATCTGATTGAAATTTAACATTTAAATTTCATTTCAAACTGTTAATTTGATCACTTGACGTACGTCTGCCCGTTGAAACGCAATGTTTTTTTGTTTTTATTCACAGCCTGTGAATGAATCAGGCGTCGCGCGGCAATCCTTTCTCGACCACCCGGACCAGGCGTAGTTTCTGCGGCAACTGCACTTCGACAACGTTGGCATTTCGCTTTTCTATCTGCTGCGCAACCGCCCATTCGATGTGTTCATCGAGAAGTGGGTGCTCACCTCGGCGACTTTCCAGCGCTGCCAGATTGGCTTCATTCCAGGGAGCATTACCGAGCGCGACGGCGATATTGCGTAGCCAGCGTAAGTGGCCGATACGGCGTATCGCCGACCCCTCGGTGACTTTCAGGAACCAGGCTTCGCTCCAGGCGAACAGCTCAATCAGCTGCGGCGCATGTAGCGCTTTACGCGGGCTGAAGTCCTCTTCATCGGTAAGCTGCGAAAAACGGTTCCACGGACAAATCAACTGGCAATCATCGCAGCCGTAAATACGGTTGCCGATAAGCGGACGAAATTCTTCCGGGATAGCGCCTTCCAGCTCGATGGTCAGATAGGAGATGCAGCGCCGTGCGTCAACGGTATAGGGCTCGACGATGGCGCCGGTGGGGCAGATAGTCATACAGGCGACACAGCGCCCGCACTCTTCGGCAACCGGCTGGTCTATCGGCAGTGGCAGATCGATAAGCAACTCGCCCAGGAAGAAAAACGATCCGGCGTCGCGGCTTAAGATAAGTGAGTGCTTACCTGTCCAGCCAAGGCCCGCTTTTTCAGCGATTGGCCGCTCCAGGATAGGCGCGGAATCGACAAACGGTCTAAAATTGAGCGAAGCACACTGTTCCTGAATCATCTCGCCGAGTTTTTTCAGGCGGTTACGTAGCAGCTTATGATAATCACGCCCCAGGGCATAACGGCTGACGTAACCCAGCGTGGGATCTTTCAGAGTGCTGGCGAAAGCAGCATTGGCGGGCAGATAGTTCATGCGCACGCTAATCACCCGTAGCGTACCGGGCAGCAGTTCATGCGGTCGGGCGCGCATCATGCCGTGGCGAGCCATCCATTCCATTTCGCCATGGTATTGTTTATCCAGCCATGCCTGTAGTTTAGGTTCGCTGGCGCTGAGATCGGTATCGGTAATACCGACCTGCTGGAAGCCAAGCTCGGTGCCCCATTGTTTGATTTGCTGCGCTAACTGATTGAGATCGAGGGGCTGTGACATGATGGACCATACAATGACGAAAAACCCTGACAGTATACCACACATCGTATGGCCAGCGGAGACGCTGCGCCAGGCGGAAAGAGAGGCGGCGGATAGTCTCGGGCTGACGCTTTTTGAATTGATGCGGCGTGCCGGCGAGGCGGCGTTTCAACTGGCCCGAAGCCTTTATCCCGCCAGCCAGCACTGGTTGATTCTTTGCGGCCACGGCAATAACGGCGGCGACGGCTATGTCGTCGCGCGGCTGGCGCAGGCGCAGGGCATCGCGGTAACGCTACTGGCGTTGGAAAGCGATAAGCCGCTGCCGGAAGAGGCGCAGGCCGCGCGGGAAGAGTGGCTCAATGCCGGCGGCGTCATCCACGCCGCCGATAGCGCCTGGCCGGATGATATCTCATTGATTATTGACGGGCTGCTCGGCACCGGCCTGCATAGCGCGCCGCGCGCTAACGTCGCCGGGCTGATTGAACTGGCGAACGCCTATCCCGCGCCGGTTATTGCGCTTGATATCCCCTCCGGGCTGAACGCGCAAACCGGCGCGACGCCTGGCGCGGCGATTCACGCCGCCCATACCCTGACGTTTATCGCGCTAAAACCCGGACTGCTGACCGGCAATGCCCGCGACGTCGTCGGGCGCTTACATCATCATGCACTCGGCCTGGAGCGCTGGCTTTCCGGGCAAAACACCGCTATTCGTCGTTTTTCCGCAGCGCAGCTGGCAGGATGGCTGCCGCCGCGTCGCCCGACGTCGCATAAAGGCTCGCATGGTCGGCTGGTGATTATCGGCGGCGATCGCGGCACCGCTGGCGCCATTCGTATGGCGGGTGAGGCCGCGCTGCGTGCCGGCGCGGGTTTAGTACGCGTGCTGACCAGGGCGGAAAATATCGCGGGGATCGTGACTGCCAGGCCGGAATTGATGGTTCATGAGCTGAACGGCGACACCCTTACCGAGAGCCTGGAGTGGGCGGATGTCGTGGCGATTGGCCCCGGTCTTGGGCAAAGCGAATGGGGGAAAGCGGCGCTGCGGCAGGTAGAGAATTTTCGCAAACCAATGGTCTGGGATGCCGACGCGTTGAACCTGCTGGCAATCAATCCCGATAAACGTCACAATCGCGTGTTAACCCCGCATCCTGGCGAAGCCGCCCGTTTATTGAATATCAGCGTGGCAGAAGTTGAAAGCGATCGCTTACATTCTGTACAACGTCTGGTAAAACGGTATGGCGGCGTGGTGGTGCTAAAAGGCGCAGGAACCGTAGTGGCGAATAACGCGGGTGAAATCGGTATCATTGATGCCGGTAATCCCGGAATGGCCAGCGGCGGGATGGGCGATGTGCTCACCGGCATTATCGCCGCGCTGTTGGGACAGGGGCTGACCCCATATGATGCCGCTTGCGCAGGCTGCGTGGCGCACGGCGAAGCCGCAGACCGACTGGCCGCCAGAGATGGCGCCCGAGGGATGCTGGCGACCGATCTTTTTTGCACGCTAAGGCGTGTTGTTAACCCGGATGTGATTGACCTAGACCATGATTAACCGTGTGATTCCTTTACCCGACGAGCAGGCGACATTAGACCTTGGCAACCGCGTAGCGCAGGCCTGTACCGGCGCGACGGTTATCTATCTGTATGGCGATTTAGGCGCGGGTAAAACCACCTTCAGCCGCGGTTTTCTACAGGCCCTTGGCCACCGCGGCAATGTCAAAAGCCCAACGTATACGCTGGTGGAGCCTTACACCCTCGAAGATCTGATGGTGTATCACTTCGACCTGTACCGCCTGGCGGATCCTGAGGAGCTCGAATTTATGGGGATCCGCGATTACTTCGCTAACGATGCCATCTGCCTGGTGGAATGGCCGCAACAAGGCGCGGGTGTACTGCCTGACCCGGATGTCGAAATTCACCTGGATTACCAGGCGCAAGGGCGTGAGGCGCGCGTAACGGCGGTCTCTTCATTGGGTGAGTCTTTATTGGCGCGTTTAGCCATTTAGCCTAAAGGATGACGGGATGAAGTATCGTATAACCAGTTGGCTGGCCGCCGCTCTGATGCTGTTCGGCACTCAGGCGTCCGCGGCAAGTTTATCCGATATCCAGGTCTCAAACGGCGATCGGCAGGCCCGCATCACGCTAAGTTTTGTCGGCGATCCCGAATATTCCTTCACCCCGCAAGGTAAGCGCGTGGTGGCGTTGGATATCAAACAAACCGGCGTGCTTCAGGGGCTGCCGCTGCAGTTTAGCGGTAATAATCTGGTCAAAAGCATTCGCTCTGGCTCGCCTCAGGATACGCAATCTCTGCGTCTGTTGGTCGATCTGACGGAAGATGGTAAAACGCGGGCGGCGAAGCAGCAAAACGGCGCCAACTATACCGTCGTCTTTACCATTAACGCCGATGTGCCGCCGCCCCCTCCGCCGCCGCCAGTGGTAGCGAAACGGGTCGAAGCGCCGGTAGTGGCCCCGCGTCCGAGCGAGCCGCCGCGCAATCCGTTTAAAAACTCTGGTAGCGACAGAACCACGGTGGTCACCAGCAGTCAGCCGGCGATGACTAACAACCAGACCATCAGCCGACCGGCGGCGCGTACCGTCTCATCTGACGAAAAAATAATTATCGCTATTGATGCCGGTCACGGCGGCCAGGATCCTGGTGCTATTGGGCCGGGCGGCACCAAAGAGAAAAACGTCACGATTGCTATCGCCCATAAGCTACGGGCGTTGCTCAACAACGATCCGCAGTTTAAACCGGTGCTGACCCGCAACGGCGACTACTTCATCTCGGTCATGGGGCGTTCGGACGTGGCGCGCAAACAAAACGCCAATTTCCTGGTCTCTATCCATGCCGATGCGGCCCCGAATCGCGATGCGACTGGCGCATCGGTGTGGGTGCTTTCTAACCGCCGCGCTAACAGCGAAATGGCCGGCTGGCTTGAACAGCATGAGAAACAATCCGAACTTCTGGGCGGTGCGGGCGATGTGCTGGCGAATAGCCAGTCGGATCCTTATCTGAGCCAGGCGGTGCTGGATTTACAGTTCGGCCATTCCCAGCGCGTCGGTTATGATGTGGCGACCGATGTACTCAGCCAGCTCCAGCGGGTTGGTAATCTGCATAAACGCCGCCCGGAGCATGCCAGCCTTGGCGTTCTGCGCTCGCCGGATATTCCGTCGATCCTCGTAGAAACTGGCTTTATCAGTAATAACGGCGAAGAGCGCCTGCTGGGTAGCGATGATTACCAACAGCAGATTGCAGAGGCGATTTATAAAGGGCTGCGTAACTATTATATGCAGCACCCGCTGCAATCAGCGCCGCGCGGCACGGCTGCGCAAACCGCCAGCGCCAGTTCGCCTGGCGGGTCGTTGATTAACTAAGGAGAAGGTCATGCCGATTCAGGTTCTACCGCCGCAGCTCGCCAACCAGATTGCCGCTGGCGAGGTGGTGGAACGTCCGGCGTCGGTCGTTAAAGAGCTGGTCGAAAACAGCCTTGATGCCGGCGCGACCCGTATCGACATTGATATCGAACGCGGCGGCGCGAAGCTTATCCGTATTCGCGATAACGGCTGTGGGATCAAAAAAGATGAGCTGGCGCTGGCGCTGGCTCGTCACGCCACCAGTAAAATCGCCTCGCTGGATGACCTTGAGGCGATCATCAGTCTTGGCTTTCGCGGCGAAGCGTTGGCCAGTATCAGCTCTGTCGCCCGCCTGACGTTGACTTCGCGTACCGCGGAGCAGCAAGAGGCATGGCAGGCCTATGCTGAAGGGCGCGACCAGGCGGTGACGGTGAAACCGGCGGCGCATCCGATAGGCACCACGCTGGAAGTGCTGGATCTGTTTTACAACACTCCCGCGCGACGCAAGTTCATGCGCACCGAAAAAACCGAGTTTAATCATATTGATGAAATCGTCCGCCGCATCGCGCTGGCGCGTTTCGATGTGACGATTAATCTCAGCCATAACGGCAAAATGATGCGCCAGTATCGCGCAGTGGCGGAAGGCGGCCCGCGTGAACGTCGCCTCGGCTCGATTTGCGGCGCGGCGTTTCTGGAACATGCGTTGGCCATTGAGTGGCAGCATGGCGATTTGACACTGCGCGGCTGGGTCGCCGACCCGTTGCATACCAATCCGGCACTAGCGGAAATCCAGTATTGTTACGTCAACGGGCGTATGATGCGCGACCGGCTTATCAACCATGCCATTCGCCAGGCCTGCGAAGACAAGCTGGGCGCTGACCAGCAGCCGGCGTTTGTACTGTATCTGGAGATTGACCCGCATCAGGTTGATGTCAACGTGCATCCGGCGAAGCACGAAGTGCGATTCCATCAATCACGGCTGGTGCATGATTTTATCTACCAGGGCGTACTGAGCGTGCTGCAGCAGCAGCTTGATGCGCCGCTGGTGGCAGAGGACGAAGCGCCAGCGCCGCGGCAGGTGCCGGAAAACCGCGTGGCGGCGGGCGCGAACCATTTCGCTCGCCCATCGCCGACCCGGGAACCGGCGGCGGGTTATGATACTCGCGCGCCGCGCGAACCTGCCGCCGCCGGCGGCTATAGCGCAGGCGGCGCCAGCTGGCCGCACGCCCAGCCGGGTTATCAAAAACAGCAAGGGGCGCTTTATCGTCAACTGCTGCAAACCCCGGCGGCGGAAAAGGCACCCGTTGCGCCGGCGCCTGCGGAAAGTCTGGCGGCCCATGGCCAAAGCTTTGGCCGGGTGCTGACTATTATCGGCGGCGATTGCGCGCTGCTCGAGCGGGGCGGCACATTGGCGTTGCTGGCGCTGCCGGTGGCGGAACGCTGGCTGCGTCAGGCGCAGCTAACGCCGGGCGCGGAAGCGGTTTGCGCGCAGCCGCTGCTTATCCCGCTGCGTCTTAAAGTGAGTGAAGCAGAACGTAAGGCGCTGGAAAAGGCGCAGCCGGCGCTGGCGCAATTGGGCATCGATTTACAAGCAGATGCCCAGCACGTGACGGTCCGCGCGGTGCCTTTACCCTTAAGACAACAAAATTTACAAATCTTGATTCCTGAACTGATAGGCTACCTGGCGCAGCTAACGGCATTCAACGTCGCCGACATTGCCCAGTGGACGGCGCGTAATCTGACGAGCGAGCACGCGCAGTGGAGTATGGCGCAGGCGATTTCGGTTCTGGCGGACGTTGAGCGTTTATGTCCGCAGCTGATTAAAGCGCCGCCGGGTGGTCTGTTACAACCTGTTGATTTACATTCGGCGATGACAGCCCTGAAAGATGAGTGATGTAACTGAGGCGAGCCTGCCTAAGGCAATTTTTTTAATGGGGCCGACGGCCTCCGGTAAAACCGCATTAGCTATCGCCTTGCGTAAAGTTTTGCCCGTAGAGTTGATTAGCGTCGATTCCGCCCTCATCTATCGAGGAATGGATATCGGTACGGCCAAACCCGATGCCGCGGAGCTTAGCGCTGCGCCGCATCGGTTGCTGGATATCCTTGATCCGGCAGAGTCTTACTCGGCGGCGGATTTTCGTCGCGATGCGTTGGCGGAAATGGCGGATATCGTCGCCGCCGGGCGCATACCGCTGTTGGTCGGCGGAACGATGTTGTATTTCAAAGCGTTGTTGGAAGGGTTATCGCCGCTGCCTTCGGCGGATCCCGCAGTCAGGGCCAGAATTGAGCAACAAGCAGCAGAGCAGGGTTGGCACGCATTGCACCGGCAGTTACAGGAGATCGATCCCGTGGCCGCCGCGCGTATTCATCCAAATGATCCGCAAAGACTTTCCCGAGCACTGGAAGTTTTTTTCATTTCGGGTAAAACTTTAACGGAACTGACGCAAACGTCAGGAGAGGCTCTGCCGTATCAGGTGCATCAGTTCGCCATCGCCCCGGCGAGCCGTGAACTGCTACATCAACGCATTGAGCAGCGTTTTCATCAGATGTTGGCTTCAGGTTTTGAAGCAGAAGTGCGGGCGCTATTTGCCCGTGGAGATTTGCATACGGATATGCCTTCCATTCGTTGTGTTGGATACCGCCAGATGTGGTCATACCTTGAAGGCGAGGTCTCGTATGATGAAATGGTTTATCGAGGTGTTTGCGCGACGAGACAGTTAGCGAAACGTCAGGTCACCTGGCTGCGCGGTTGGGAAGATGTTCACTGGTTAGACAGTGAGCAACCTGAACAAGCGCTCAACAAAGTATTACAGGTTGTTGGTGCTAGCCAGAACTGAACGTGTACAATTGAACGGTATCGTGCGTAATTTTTTTTAAGAATCGTAAGGTTCTGAGTACAAAACAAGCATACATATAAGGAAAAGAGAGAATGGCTAAGGGGCAATCTTTACAAGATCCGTTCCTGAACGCTTTGCGTCGGGAACGTGTTCCGGTTTCTATTTATTTGGTGAATGGTATTAAGCTGCAAGGGCAAATTGAGTCTTTCGATCAGTTCGTGATCCTGTTGAAGAACACGGTCAGCCAGATGGTCTATAAGCACGCAATTTCTACTGTTGTCCCGTCCCGTCCGGTGTCTCACCACAGCAATAATGCTGGCGGCGGTGCAAGCAACTATCACCATGGTGGTAGCGCGCAAGGTTCTTCTGCGCCGCAGCAAGACAGCGACGACGCCGAATAAGGCTAATGCTGTTTTTCCACGTCGGGGAGCCAGGTTTTCTGCGTTCCCCGCTGGTATTTTATAAGGGGTTTACGCTTGTTTGACCGTTATGATGCCGGTGAGCAGGCGGTACTGGTACACATCTATTTTTCGCAAGACAAAGATATGGAGGATCTCCAGGAGTTTGAATCCTTGGTCTCTTCCGCCGGTGTCGAAGCAATGCAGGTGATTACCGGTAGCCGTAAAGCACCGCACCCGAAGTATTTTGTTGGTGAAGGTAAGGCTGTTGAAATTGCGGAAGCCGTAAAAGCGACCGGCGCCTCGGTCGTGCTGTTCGATCATGCCTTGAGTCCGGCCCAGGAACGTAACCTGGAGCAGCTATGCGAATGCCGGGTTATCGATCGCACCGGTCTGATTTTAGATATTTTTGCCCAGCGAGCACGTACCCACGAAGGGAAACTGCAGGTTGAGCTGGCGCAGTTGCGCCATCTGGCCACGCGTCTGGTACGCGGCTGGACCCACCTTGAAAGGCAGAAAGGCGGGATTGGTTTGCGCGGACCGGGTGAAACCCAGCTCGAAACCGACCGTCGATTGCTGCGTAACCGTATTATGCAGATCCTGTCGCGACTGGAAAAAGTAGAAAAACAGCGCGAGCAAGGTCGGCGGTCACGCGCCAAGGCCGATATCCCTACCGTCTCGCTGGTGGGATATACCAACGCCGGAAAATCAACGCTGTTCAACCAGATAACCGAAGCGGAAGTCTATGCCGCGGACCAACTGTTCGCCACTCTGGACCCGACGCTGCGCCGTATTAACGTCACAGACGTCGGCGAAACGGTACTGGCAGACACCGTAGGTTTTATTCGTCATCTGCCGCACGATTTGGTGGCGGCGTTTAAAGCGACTCTGCAGGAGACGCGTCAGGCGACGCTGCTGCTGCACGTTATCGACGCGGCGGATGTCCGCGTGCAGGAAAATATTGATGCAGTAAATACGGTCCTTGCTGAAATCGAGGCCGATGAAATTCCGTCATTGCTGGTGATGAACAAAATCGATGTGCTTGACGATTTTGAACCGCGCATCGATCGGGATGAAGAGAATAAACCGATTCGGGTCTGGCTCTCCGCCCAGACCGGGATTGGCGTACCACTGCTTTTTCAGGCGTTAACAGAACGTCTTTCCGGCGAAGTGGCGCAGCATACGCTGCGTTTACCGCCGCAGGAAGGTCGTCTGAGAAGCCGGTTCTATCAGCTTCAGGCGATAGAAAAAGAGTGGATGGAGGATGACGGCAGCGTAAGCCTGCAAGTGCGCATGCCCATCGTGGACTGGCGTCGCCTCTGCAAACAAGAGCCTGCGTTGGTCGACTACGTGGTTTGACCTGGCCTGAAGATATTAACCCCTGTGGGGATATCAAAAACAAATATGGAGCATATACATGGCGTGGAATCAGCCCGGTAATAACGGACAGGACCGCGACCCGTGGGGAAGCAGCAAGAATGGCGGCAACTCTGAGGGAAATGGCAACAAAGGCGGTCGCGATCAGGGGCCGCCCGATCTGGATGATATCTTCCGCAAGTTAAGCAAAAAACTTGGCGGTCTCGGCGGCGGTAAAGGCGGCCAGGGTGGCGGTAATGTGACGCAGGGGCCGCGTGGCCCGATGGGCGGGCGCATTGTCGGCATCGTTGCTGCAGCGGCGGTGATTATCTGGGCAGCCAGCGGTTTCTATACCATCAAGGAAGCGGAACGTGGTGTGGTGACACGCTTTGGCAAGTTCAGCCATCTGGTTGAGCCAGGTCTGAACTGGAAGCCAACTTTTGTCGATAATGTGCAAGCGGTGAACGTCGAGTCGGTTCGCGAACTGGCAGCGTCCGGCGTCATGCTGACTTCCGATGAGAACGTCGTGCGCGTTGAGATGAACGTACAGTACCGGGTGACCGATCCGGAGCGCTACCTGTTTAGCGTGACCAGCGCCGACGATAGTCTGCGTCAGGCCACCGACAGCGCCCTGCGTGGCGTCATTGGTAAGTACACCATGGACCGTATACTGACCGAAGGTCGTACCGTTATCCGTAGCGATACCCAGCGCGAGCTGGAAGAGACCATTCGTCCGTACAACATGGGTATCACCCTGCTGGACGTCAACTTCCAGACGGCGCGTCCGCCGGAAGAGGTGAAGGCCGCGTTTGATGATGCCATTGCCGCGCGTGAGAACGAGCAGCAGTACATCCGCGAAGCGGAAGCTTATACCAACGAAGTTCAGCCGCGTGCTAACGGTCAGGCGCAGCGTATCCTCGAAGAGGCGCGTGCGTATAAAACCCAGACCGTACTGGAAGCGCAGGGTGAAGTCGCTCGCTTTGCGAAGATCCTGCCGGAATATAAAGCCGCGCCGGAAATTACCCGCGAGCGTCTGTATATCGAAACCATGGAAAAAGTGCTGAGCCATACCCGCAAAGTGCTGGTTAATGACAGCAAGGGCGGCAACTTGATGGTTCTGCCGTTGGATCAGATGCTGAAAGGCGCCACTGGTGCGCCGGCAAAGAGCGATAGCAGTGGCGCAAGCGATCTGCTGCGCCTGCCGCCTGCGTCCAGCTCAAGCAGCGCCAGCACTTCATCAACCTCGAGTTCAACCGGGGGTACCATTATGGACCAACGCCGCGCCAACGCGCAGCGTAACGACTACCAGCGTCAGGGGGAATAACGATGCGTAAATCTGTTATCGCGATCATTGTCGTCGTGCTGGTAGTGCTCTACATGTCTGTCTTCGTGGTGAAAGAAGGCGAGCGTGGCATTACGCTGCGCTTCGGCAAAGTTCTGCGCGACGATGAGAACAAGCCGCTGGTGTATGCGCCGGGTCTGCACTTCAAGATCCCGTTTATTGAATCCGTGAAAATGCTGGATGCGCGTATCCAGACCATGGACAACCAGGCTGACCGCTTTGTTACCAAAGAGAAGAAAGATCTGATCGTCGACTCCTATATCAAGTGGCGCATCAGTGACTTCAGTCGTTACTATCTGGCGACCGGCGGCGGCGACGTCTCCCAGGCCGAAGTTCTGCTGAAACGTAAGTTCTCTGACCGTTTGCGCTCTGAGATTGGTCGTCTGGACGTGAAAGACATCGTGACTGATTCCCGCGGTCGTTTGACCCTGGAAGTGCGTGATGCGCTGAACTCAGGTTCTGCAGGTACAGAAGATGAAGTTTCGACGCCGGCAGCCGATGACGCTATCGCTAAAGCGGCAGAGCGTGTAGAAGCTGAAACTAACGGTAAGGTTCAGGTGATCAACCCGAACAGTATGGCGGCGCTGGGTATTGAAGTCGTTGACGTACGTATCAAGCAGATCAACCTGCCTGCTGAAGTGTCTGAAGCGATCTACAACCGTATGCGCGCTGAGCGTGAAGCGGTTGCTCGTCGCCATCGTTCACAAGGTCAGGAAGAGGCGGAAAAACTGCGCGCGACCGCGGACTATGAAGTGACCAAGACTTTGGCGGAAGCAGAGCGTCAAGGGCGTATCCTGCGCGGTGAAGGCGATGCCGAGTCGGCAAAACTGTTTGCCGATGCATTCAGTCAGGATCCGGGCTTCTATGCCTTTATCCGTAGCCTGCGTGCTTACGAGAAGAGCTTCCAGAGCAACCAGGACGTGATGGTTCTCAGCCCGGATAGCGATTTCTTCCGTTACATGAAGTCACCGGATTCCGTGCGTAAATAAGCCGGGTTGGTGTGAAATCAGAAGGCGCCTTGCAAGAGGCGCCTTTTTTCATGCCATTGATTGTGATTTTTCTCTCAGCTAGTGGTTTCATATTGCCTATGAAATGCCGGAGAATGTGAAGAAAGAAAAAGGGTTTGCGGTAATACTCACCGGCGCCAAACTGGCGGCGGTTTTGTTTTTCTATAAGGGTCATCAATAATGAATGCAACAATTTGGCTGGCACTGGCGCTGGTTTTAGTTCTCGAAGGTCTTGGCCCACTGCTTTATCCCCGCGCCTGGCGCAAGATGGTAGCGACCATGAGCCAACTGCCGGATAATTTATTGCGTCGCTTTGGCGGCGGTCTTGTGGTAGCTGGCATCGTCATCTACTACATGTTGAGGAAATCGATTGGCTGATCAAAAAATAATCGGATTACCCTCATTTTGAGTGCAAAAAGTGCTGTAACTCTGAAAAAGCGATGGTAGAATCCATTTTTAAGCAAACGGTGATTTTGAAAAAATGGGTAACAACGTCGTCGTACTGGGCACCCAATGGGGTGACGAAGGTAAAGGGAAGATCGTCGATCTCCTGACAGAACGGGCTAAATATGTTGTGCGCTACCAGGGTGGCCATAACGCAGGCCATACTCTCGTAATCAACGGTGAAAAAACCGTCCTCCATCTTATTCCATCAGGTATTCTCCGCGAGAATGTAACCAGCATCATCGGTAACGGTGTTGTGCTGTCTCCGGCTGCGCTGATGAAAGAGATGAAAGGTCTGGAAGACCGTGGTATCCCTGTTCGTGAGCGTCTGCTGCTGTCCGAAGCCTGTCCGCTTATTCTCGATTATCACGTTGCGCTGGACGTAGCGCGTGAAAAAGCACGCGGTGCGAAAGCTATCGGTACGACCGGTCGCGGTATCGGCCCGGCTTACGAAGATAAAGTCGCTCGTCGCGGCCTGCGCGTTGGCGACCTGTTTGATAAAGCCACCTTCGCTGACAAACTGAAAGAAGTGATGGAATATCACAACTTCCAGTTGGTGAACTTCTATAAAGCAGAAGCGGTTGACTACCAGAAAGTGCTGGACGATGTGATGGCGATTGCCGACATCCTCACCGGCATGGTCGTTGATGTTTCCGATCTGCTGGATCAGGCGCGTCAGCGCGGCGACTTCGTGATGTTCGAAGGCGCGCAGGGCACGCTGCTGGATATCGACCACGGTACCTATCCGTATGTAACTTCCTCCAACACCACTGCTGGTGGCGTGGCGACCGGTTCCGGCCTGGGCCCGCGTTATGTGGATTACGTTCTGGGTATCATCAAAGCTTACTCTACTCGTGTAGGCGCGGGTCCGTTCCCGACCGAGCTGTTTGATGAAACCGGCGAGTTCCTGTGCAAGCAGGGTAACGAATTCGGCGCCACTACCGGCCGTCGTCGTCGTACCGGCTGGCTGGACGCTGTTGCGGTACGCCGCGCGGTGCAGATTAACTCCCTGTCCGGCTTCTGCCTGACCAAACTGGACGTCCTGGACGGCCTGAAAGAAGTGAAAATCTGCGTCGGCTACCGTATGCCGGACGGCCGTGAAGTGACCACCACTCCGCTGGCTGCCGACAACTGGGAAGGTATTGAGCCTATCTACGAAACCATGCCGGGCTGGTCCGAAACCACCTTCGGCGTGAAAGAGCGCAGCGGTCTGCCGCAGGCAGCGCTGAACTACATCGCTCGTATTGAAGAGCTGACCGGCGTGCCGGTTGATATCATCTCTACCGGTCCTGACCGTACTGAGACTATGATTCTGCGTGACCCGTTCGACGCGTAATCATCATCCAGGGGCGCCGTTCGGGCGCCCTTGTTTTTGCAGTTCGCCCGCCCCATTTCAAATAAATTAGCGGCCTGAGCGCTGGCTGGTTTATCATCAATAGAGTTAATACCCGCGGATTCACCGCTTTCCCCTTACCCTGAGGTTGATGTGCAGTTAACGAGTTTCACCGATTATGGATTACGCGCGCTGATTTATATGGCGTCGTTGCCGGATGACCGAATGACCAGTATTTCCGAGGTGACGGATGTCTATGGCGTTTCCCGTAATCATATGGTCAAAATAATCAATCAGTTAAGCCGTGTTGGCTACGTGACGGCCGTGCGGGGAAAGAATGGGGGGATTCGCCTTGGCAAGCCGGCTAAAATGATTCGCGTGGGTGATGTTGTACGCGATCTGGAGCCGCTATCGCTGGTGAATTGCAGCAGCGAATTTTGCCACATTACTCCCGCTTGCCGCCTGAAACAGGCACTTGCCGAAGCCGCGCAAAGTTTCCTGAAGGAACTGGATAACTACACGCTGGCCGATTTGGTTGAAAAGAATCAACCGCTATATAAATTATTACTGGTGGAAGAAAAGCGCTGAATGATTTGCGCCGCAGCGTAAAGAGAACCCACAAAGCGGCGGCGTAAAACGCAGTCAGACTTTCATCGGAGATGACAACGGAGGAACCGATATGTCACAAGACCCATTCCAGGAACGCGAAGCTGAGAAGTACGCGAATCCAATCCCGAGCCGGGAATTTATCCTCGAACATTTAACCAAACGTGAAAAACCGGCCAGCCGTGATGAGCTGGCGATTGAGTTAAATATTGAGGGCGAAGAACAAACTGAAGCGCTGCGTCGCCGCCTGCGTGCGATGGAACGTGACGGCCAGTTGGTCTTCACTCGTCGTCAGTGCTATGCGCTGCCGGAGCGTCTCGATTTAGTCAAAGGCGTCGTTATTGGCCACCGCGACGGCTACGGCTTTTTACGCGTCGAAGGGCGCAAAGACGACCTGTATCTTTCATCTGAGCAGATGAAAATGTGTATTCATGGCGACCAGGTACTGGCCCAGCCGCTGGGCGCGGACCGCAAGGGCCGTCGAGAAGCGCGCATCGTTCGCGTTCTGGTGCCGAAAACCAGCCAGATCGTCGGCCGTTACTTCACCGATGCCGGTGTAGGCTTCGTGGTGCCGGACGACAGCCGTCTTAGCTTCGATATCCTGATCCCGCCTGAAGAGATTATGGGCGCGCGTATGGGCTACGTGGTGGTGGTCGAGCTGACCCAGCGTCCAACCCGTCGTACCAAGGCGGTCGGCAAAATAGTTGAAGTGCTGGGCGACAATATGGGCACTGGCATGGCCGTTGATATGGCGCTGCGTACCCATGAGATCCCTTACATCTGGCCGCCGGCGGTGGAAAAACAGGTCTCCGGCCTCAAAGAGCAGGTGCCGGAAGAGGCGAAAGCGGGGCGCGTTGATTTGCGCTCTCTGCCGCTGGTTACTATTGACGGCGAAGATGCCCGCGACTTTGATGACGCGGTGTACTGCGAGAAAAAACGCGGCGGCGGCTGGCGTCTATGGGTGGCTATCGCCGACGTGAGCTACTATGTGCGCCCTGGTACGCCGCTGGACGGCGAAGCGCGCAGCCGCGGGACGTCAGTCTACTTCCCTTCGCAGGTCGTACCGATGCTGCCGGAAGTGCTGTCCAACGGCCTGTGCTCGCTGAATCCGCAGGTCGATCGCCTGTGTATGGTCTGCGAAATGACGATCTCGTCAAAAGGTCGCCTGACCGGCTTTAAATTCTATGAAGCGGTGATGAGCTCTCACGCCCGTCTGACCTACACCAAGGTTTGGCATATGCTGCAGGGCGATCAAGAGCTGCGCGAACACTACGCGCCGCTGGTGAAGCATATTGAAGAGCTGCATAACCTCTATAAGGTGCTGGATGGCGCCCGTGAAGAGCGCGGCGGTATCTCATTTGAAAGTGAAGAAGCTAAATTCATCTTCAACGCCGAGCGTCGTATCGAGCGTATCGAACAGACTCAGCGTAACGATGCGCACAAGCTGATCGAAGAGTGCATGATTCTGGCGAACATCTCCGCGGCGCGTTTCGTTGAGAAAGCGCAGGAGCCAGCGCTGTTCCGTATTCACGATAAGCCAAGCACCGAAGCGATTACCGCCTTCCGCACCGTGCTGGCGGAGCTGGGGCTGGAGCTGCCGGGCGGCAACAAACCGGAGCCGCGCGATTACGCCGAGCTGCTGACTTCCATCGCCGATCGCCCGGATGCGGAAATGCTGCAGACGATGCTGCTGCGTTCCATGAAGCAGGCGGTCTACGATCCGGAAAACCGCGGCCACTTCGGCCTGGCGCTGCAGTCATACGCCCACTTCACCTCGCCGATCCGTCGTTATCCTGACCTGTCGCTGCATCGCGCTATTAAGTATTTACTGGCGAAAGAGCAGGGACATAAAGGCAATAGCACCGAGACCGGCGGTTGGCACTACAGCATGGAAGAGATGCTGCAGCTGGGCGAGCACTGCTCGATGACCGAGCGCCGCGCCGATGAAGCGACGCGCGAAGTGTCAGACTGGCTGAAGTGCGACTTCATGCAGGATCAGGTGGGCAACACCTTCTCCGGCGTGATCGCCAGCGTCACCGGCTTTGGCTTCTTCGTCCGCCTGAACGATCTGTTTATCGATGGTCTGGTACATGTCTCCTCGCTGGATAATGACTACTATCGCTTCGACCAGGTCGGGCAGCGGCTGATCGGCGAGTCCGGCGGCCAGACATACCGCCTGGGCGACCGCGTGGAAGTGCGCGTCGAAGCGGTCAATATGGATGAGCGTAAGATTGATTTCAGCCTGATTTCCAGCGAACGCGGTCCGCGTAATGTTGGCAAAACCGCACGCGAAAAAGCGAAGAAGGGCGCGCCGGGTAAAAACGGCGGCGGCCGTCGTCGTCAGGTTGGCAAGCAGGTAAACTTCGAGCCGGATAGCGCCTTCCGTAAGGAAAAAGAGAAAGCTAAAGCCAAACCGAAAGGCGAAAAGAAAGCGAAAAAACCGTCGGCGAAAACGCAGAAAATCGCCGCGGCAACCAAAGCCAAGCGCGCGGCGAAAAAGAAGATCGCCGAGTGATTGACGTCCCTTCGCCCTGAAGTCTGCTGGCGCAGAACGGGGTGAAGGGAACGGATAACAGAACCTAAAACGAGTACATCAATGAGTGAAATGATTTACGGCATCCATGCGGTGCAGGCACTGCTGGAACGCGCCCCTGAGCGTTTTCAGGAAGTTTTTATTCTGAAAGGCCGTGAGGATAAGCGTCTGCTGCCGCTGATCCATGCCCTTGAAGCGCAGGGCGTGGTGATTCAGGTTGCCAGCCGCCAGTTCCTCGATGAGAAAAGCGAAGGCGCGGTGCATCAGGGCATCATTGCCCGCGTGAAGCCGGGACGTCAGTATCAGGAAAACGATCTGCCGGATCTGCTGGCGCAGTTCGATCAACCGTTCCTGCTGATCCTCGACGGCGTCACCGATCCGCACAACCTCGGCGCCTGCCTGCGTAGCGCCGACGCCGCAGGCGTGCATGCGGTGATCGTGCCGCGCGATCGTTCCGCTCAGCTCAATGCTACGGCGAAAAAAGTCGCCTGCGGCGCGGCGGAAAGCGTGCCGCTGATCCGCGTCACCAATCTGGCGCGTACTATGCGTCTGCTGCAGGAAGAAAACGTGTGGATTGTCGGTACCGCCGGCGAAGCCGACCATACGCTGTTCCAGAGCAAAATGACCGGCCCGATGGCGCTGGTGATGGGCGCGGAAGGTGAAGGTATGCGTCGTTTGACCCGCGAGCATTGTGATGAACTGATCAGCATCCCGATGGCGGGTAGCGTCTCTTCGCTGAACGTCTCCGTCGCCACCGGTATCTGCCTGTTTGAAGCGGTGCGCCAGCGCAGCTAAGCCGCCGCTGGCGCGGTGGGTTAGTCATCCAGCGCGCGCAGATGATCGTTCTTATTGAGCGTCATTAGCGCGGCAATACTGACGACGGATGTCGCCATCACGTAGTACGCCGGAATGTCCAGATTACCGGTCTGTTTAATCAGGCCGGTAATAATCAATCCGGCACAGCCGGAAAACACGGCATTTGATAGCGAATAGGCTAACCCCAGCCCGGTATAACGCACCCTGGTAGGGAACATCTCCGCCAGCATCGCCGGCCCAGGCCCGGCCAGAATCCCCACCAGTCCACCCGCAATCAGCACCACGATACCTTTCACCAGCAGCGTGCTGCTTTCCGCCTGCAATATTTTCAGCAGCGGTAGCGCCAGTACCAGCAGCAATACCGCAGCCGCGACCATCACCCGCCGACGTCCCAACTTATCGCTGAGCATCCCGGCAGGCAAGATGGTGATGGCGAAGCCAATGTTGGAGATCACCGCAATTAGCAGCGCCTGATTAAAACCGGTGTGTAGCGCGGACTGGAGGTACGAGGGCATGATCACCAGGTAGGTATAACCCGCCGCCGACCATACCATCAGCCGGCCAATGCCGGTGAAAATCGCTTTGAGCGTCTGGCGCCAACTGGCGCGGGTTTCCGCAGGCGGCGTAGTCTGCTGCTGGCGTAAAAAGCCCGGCGTCTCTTCCATTTTAACGCGTAGCCATAGCGCAACGATGCCCATCGGTATGGCGAGGAAGAAGGGAATTCGCCAGCCCCAGTCATGCAGCGCTTCGGGGCTCAGTACGGCGGAAATCAGCGCGACCACGCCTGCGCCTGCCAGCAACCCTAATGCCACGGTAAAAGATTGCCATGCGCCATACAGACCGCGTTTACCTTTAGGGGCGAACTCGGTCATCAGCGATACCGCTCCTCCATACTCGCCGCCGGCAAACAACCCCTGCAGAATACGTAATCCGGTCAGCAGGAGTGGCGCCGCAATACCGATGCTGGCGTAAACCGGTACCAGCCCGATTGCCGTGGTGGCGAGCGTCATCAGTACCAACACGATAATCAGCGTCGGCTTGCGGCCAATACGATCGCCGAGACGGCCAAAAACGATGGCGCCCAGCGGGCGAAAGAAGAACGCAATCGCGAAAGAGGCGTAAGTCAGAATCAGCCCGGTCAGCGGCGCTTCCCCGTTCAACTGGAAGAAGTTTTTTGCAATTACGGTCGCCAGAAAGCCATAGACCGCAAACTCGTACCATTCAATAAAGTTACCGATAGAACCGGCGATCAGCGCGCGTTTTTGCGCCGCTGATGTTGTGCTGGCGGTGTGCATAGGAAGCCCCGACTGATACAAAACAGTAACGAATGAATAAATTATTCCATACATTTTTCCTGAGGAAATTTTAAATTCTTATGCCTGTGATGGGCTTCACGAAGGCGTAGCGGTTTTTTTGTGACCGTCTATGCGGGCGACCATACTTACTATCAGAGCCATTGACGGAGGGAGACATCATGCACTGGCAAACGCATACCGTATTCAATCAACCGACGCCGCTGTGTAACAGCAATCTGTTTTTGTCCGATACCGCGCTTTGTGAGGCGGTAGTGCGTGAAGGCGCCGGTTGGGATGGCGATCTGCTCGCCAGCATCGGCCAACAGTTGGGCACGGCGGAATCGCTGGAGCTGGGGCGACTGGCGAATAGCAACCCGCCAGAACTATTACGCTATGACGCCACCGGCGCCCGGCTGGATGACGTGCGGTTTCATCCCGCCTGGCATTTGCTGATGCAGGGACTGTGCGCCAACCGGGTGCATAACCTCTCCTGGCAGGAAGACGCCCGCGCGGGTTCATTTGTTGCCCGTACCGCCCGCTTTATGCTGCATGCTCAGGTGGAGGCGGGAACGTTATGCCCGATAACCATGACCTTCGCCGCAACGCCGCTGCTGCAGCGCGCGTTACCTGCTGTGTTCAGCGATTGGTTGCCGCCATTACTCAGCGATCGCTATGACCCGCATCTCGCACCGGGCGATCAGAAACGTGGATTGCTGATTGGCATGGGAATGACCGAAAAACAGGGTGGTTCGGATGTGCTCAGCAATACCACCCGAGCGGAAAAAACGGCGGAAGGATTCTATCGGCTGGTGGGCCATAAATGGTTCTTCTCGGTGCCGCAGAGCGATGCGCATCTGGTATTAGGCCAGACGCCGGGCGGGCTCTCATGCTTCTTTGTGCCGCGCTTTTTACCCGATGGCCAACGCAATGGCGTGCGCCTGGAGAGGCTGAAAGATAAATTAGGCAACCGCTCTAACGCCAGTAGCGAAGCCGAATTCTTTGACGCCTGCGGGTGGCTGATAGGCGAAGAGGGCGATGGCGTGCGGCAAATTCTCAAGATGGGCGCGCTGACCCGCTTCGACTGCGCGGCCGGCAGCCATGCCCTGATGCGCCGCGCATACTCGGTGGCGCTGTACCATGCGCTGCAGCGTCAGGCGTTCGGCAAGAATCTGGCCGATCAGCCGATGATGCGCCAGGTGCTGGGCCAGATGGCGCTGCGTCTTGAAGGACAAACCGCTTTTCTGTTCCGTCTGGCTCGCGCCTGGGATCGGCGCGACGATGCGCATGAAGTGCTATGGGCTCGTTTATTTACCCCGGTCGCCAAGTTTGCTATCTGTCGCGCCGGTATACCGTTTGTCGCTGAGGCGATGGAAGTGCTGGGCGGTATCGGTTATTGCGAAGAGAGCGAACTCCCGCGCTTATACCGTGAGATGCCGGTGAATAGTATCTGGGAAGGCTCCGGCAATATTATGTGTCTCGACGTGATGCGGGTGCTTGGCAAGCAGCCGGCGGCGTTAGAAATGCTGGCAGCGGAGTGTGCTGAGGTTAAGGGGCAGAACCGGCATTATGACCGCGCGTGGCGACAGCTTCAGCAACTCTTACGGCGACCTGTTGAGGCGCAGGGACGAGAAATAGCGCGTCTGGTGTATTGCCTGGGGGCGGGCGCGCAGATGCTGCGCTTTGCGTCTCCACCGCTGGCCCAGGCATGGTGCCGGATGATGCTGGATCCGCGAGGAGGTATCCGCCTGGACGCGCAGCTGCTGGACGATGCGCTGCTGCGGGCGATGGGGCGCGGACGACAGCCTTCTCAGGCGTAGAGAATAGCCTGCACTCGCCAGCTATCCGGCTGCGGCTCTTCATACATCTGAACGATACGATACCAGGAAGCGCCCTGCTCATCGGCTTTTACGGCAATGGCGTGCTCGACATCCTGCTGACTGCCGGAAATATTATTGACGGAAATCAGACCAATTTCGTTCAGGCCGGTGACGCAATCCGCACTGGCGAATTCGGCTGACTGAGCGGAAGTATTGGCCGTCGCGGTGGTCAGCAACAGGCTGGGTAAGGTCAGTGATCGTTTCATCGTCAGCTCCATTTCACGTAATCCCGAGGGCAGTCCGTTTGCTAACGTTCTGCCAAAAGGCTGGCTGAACGTTATTATGCGCAGGAGAACGTGAATGGACGCAAAGCAGTGTAAAGCTGGTTAAAAACGCATCACACCGCTATTTATGATACAGAATCGCTTGCGAATACCACTGGCCGGGAACCATGGTGTCATCGATCATGACGATGACGTAGTAATCCGCTTTTGCGGCTTCTGCTTTGGCTTTCAACGCGGTCTCGACATCCATCGGCGAACCGTACATCAGAACGCTGACGGTACCTATCTTTTGCAGGCCCTCAGTCTGATTGCGACGAATCTCCTGCGGATGATCGCTTGCCGGCGGCGGCGCCTCCGGCGTACCCTGCAGGATGCTACATCCGCTTAAGGCGAGAGCCAGTAACCACGGTGTAAACCTACGCATGACCATATCTCGTTTCCTGATAGTGATAGTGTAGTGGTAGCCTGAACATCATTTCTGGGGAATGTTCCCGAATTGTTATCTATCGCGCGATTTTCGAATGAAAATGTTATGAAAGCGTAACCGAGCTCTCAACATTATAAATCGTGCTCAACGTAAAGCTTTGGCGAATGTTTTGGTGCGCAACGTCGTGCCACTATAAAGAAGGAGACGATAGTTGATTACACTCGAAATGCGCAATCTGGCAGGCGGTGAAGTGATTCACGCCTATCCGGCTGGGATGGCGGATAAGCCTCTGCCGGTTATCGTCTTCTATCACGGTTTTACCTCTTCCAAGCTGGTCTACAGCTACTTCGCCGTCGCGCTGGCCGATGCCGGTTTCCGGGTGGTTATGCCTGATGCCGCCGAACACGGCGCGCGTTTTCACGGCGATGATGCCGGGCGAATGCAGCGCTTTTGGCCGATCCTGCGACAGAACTTTGTTGAGTTTTCCGCACTGCGAGAAGCGATTATCGCTGAGGGGTGGCTGGAAGGCGAGCGGCTGGCGGTGGCCGGCGCGTCAATGGGCGGCATGACCGCGCTTGGCATCATGACTCATCATCCGGAGCTAAAATGCGTGGCCTGCCTGATGGGCTCGGGCTATTTCAGCAGCCTCGCGCAGACGCTGTTTCCGTCGCCCGGATTCGATACGGCAAGCCTGGCGGAGTGGGACGTGACTCATCAGTTAGCGGCGCTAGCCGACAAGCCGCTGCTGTTGTGGCACGGCGACGCAGACGACGTGGTTCCGCCAGGCGAAACTTTCCGCCTGCAGCAGGCGTTAACGCAGAGCGGCCTGGCAACTAACCTGACCTGCCACTGGCAAAAGGGCGTGCGTCACCGCATTACCCCGGAAGCGCTGGACGCGACCACCGCCTTTTTTTTACAGCACCTTTAAACGCGGATAACCTGCACGCCCTGATCCTCAAGCTGCTTGAGGATCGCTTCATCGGCCTGCTTGCCGGTAATGACCAGGTCGATTTGGCTGGCCTGGCTGAATAGCATCCCGGCGCGCTCGCCGACTTTACTGCTATCGACCAGTACCGCCAGCTTGCCGACGACATTCAGCATTTTCTGTTCGGCCATCGCGGTCAACATATCGGTTTTGTACAATCCCTCGGCGGTTAACCCTTTGCCGCTGGTGAACATCCAGTGCCCGGCATACAGGCTGTTTTCGCTACCTTGCGGGCTGAGGGTGATGAAGTGGCTGTGGTTATATTGCCCCCCCATAATGATCACGCTGTCATGCTCCTGGTCAATCAGATAGTTGGCCAGCGGTAGGTAGTTGGTGATGATCTGCACCGGTTTGCCGCATAATTCACGGCCAAGCAGGAAGGCGGTGGAGCCGCAGTTGATAACGATGCTTTCGCCCGGCGACACCAGCTGCGAGGCGGCGCGGGCAATCCGCACTTTCTCATCGTGGTTTTGCGCCTGATGAATGTTCATTGGCGACCAACGCGGACGCTGTTCGCTGATGGCTTCCGCGCCATTACGGACTTTTTTCAGCTTGCCGTTTTCATCAAGCTTATTGATATCGCGTCTTGCCGTCGCCGGAGAGATGCCGAGGCGGGAGATTACCTGTTCAACGGTGACGAATCCCGTTTGCGCCAGCAAATCCAGTAAAATTTGATGTCTTTGCGCTTCAGTCATGAGCGAATCCGATTAAAAGTGACAAGCAAAGATGATATTTGAAATTAACGCTAAATACTAATGCGGAAAGGGAATTCCGGCGGGCGTGCCCGCCGGGATACGCTTACAAGAAGGATTTGAACGGCAGGTCCGGCTCAATGGTAAAGCAGTCGTCGAACCCGCGTGGGTAGTGGTACTCGAAATTGTCTTTATCCAGCGGCCAGGTAAATTTACCGCCGACCTGCCAGATAAACGGCTTGAAGCCGTATTTCAGACGATCTTTTTTCATTTCCCACAGCACGCGGATCTCTTGCGGGTCCGCCTGGAAGTTGGACCAGATATCGTGATGGAACGGGATAACCACTTTGGCATTTAGCGATTCCGCCATGCGCAGGATATCGGCGCTGGTCATTTTGTCGGTGATACCGCGCGGGTTTTCCCCGTAGGAACCGAGGGCGACGTCAATCTGATGGTCGTTACCGTGCTTTGCATAGTAGTTGGAGTAGTGGGAGTCGCCGCTGTGGTACAGGTTGCCGCCCGGCGTTTTGAACAGATAGTTGACCGCGCGCTGGTCCATGCCGTCCGGCAGCACGCCGGCGGCTTTTTGATCGGCAGGCAAGGTAATGAGGGCCGTACGATCGAATGCGTCGAGCGCGTGGATCTCAATGTCTTTGATCTTCACCACATCGCCCGGCTTCATGACGATGCAGCGTTCTGCCGGCACGCCCCAGCCAATCCACAGGTCAACGCAGGTTTTTGGTCCAATAAACGGCACATCGGCGGCGCAGTTTTGCATCACTGCGGCGGCGACGTTAACGTCGATATGATCGTTGTGATCGTGCGTCGCCAGCACGGCGTCAATTTGACGGATGGCGAAAGGATCGAGCACGAATGGCGTAGTGCGCAGGTTCGGCTGCAGTTTTTTCACTCCGGCCATGCGCTGCATCTGGTGGCCGGTTTTCATCAGCGGATTACCGTGGCTCTGCTTACCGGTGCCGCACCAGAAATCGACGCAAATATTAGCGCCGCCTTCCGATTTCAGCCAAATACCGGTGCATCCCAGCCACCACATGGCAAAGGTGCCCGGCGCAACCTGCTCTTGTTCGATCTCTTCATTCAGCCAGCTGCCCCATTCCGGGAAAGTGCTCAAAATCCAGGATTCACGGGTGATGGTTTGCACTTTACTCATCGATCTCTTCCTCTTTTATTTCAAAAGTAATCAATTGGTGATTTGTTTTGATTGATACTGGCACTGTTTTTTCAGGAATGCAATCGGCTATTTTCGATGAAATACGGTGATATCGTAGCGCTAACGCGCTGAAAACCCCTGAATTTAATATCGGACATGTATGTATATTGTTGATATTAGTGGTTTGTTTGGTTATCGCGTGACGTGGGAGAGAATACACCTATAAAAAATATGATTATTTGCGTGATGCGTCACATTTAATCAAATTCAATCTTGTTGTGATTGTTTTTGATTATTAGAGTGAGGGCGACGACAACTGCTGAGCGTCATGCGCGTTCTAAGCCTTCCTCTTCTGGAGTGTGTTATGGAGATCCTCTACAACATCTTTACCGTCTTCTTTAATCAGGTAATGACTAATGCCCCGCTGCTGCTGGGTATCGTGACCTGCCTTGGCTATATCTTGTTGCGTAAAAGCGTCAGCGTGATTATCAAAGGCACGATCAAAACCATCATTGGTTTCATGCTGTTACAAGCCGGCTCCGGCATTCTTACCAGCACCTTTAAGCCGGTGGTGGCGAAAATGTCAGAGGTTTATGGCATCAATGGCGCGATTTCCGATACCTACGCCTCAATGATGGCGACCATCGACCGGATGGGCGAGGCCTACAGCTGGGTGGGGTATGCGGTGCTGTTGGCGCTGGCGCTAAACATCTGTTACGTCCTGCTGCGCCGCATTACCGGCATCCGCACTATCATGCTGACTGGCCATATCATGTTTCAGCAGGCGGGGCTGATTGCTGTCTCTTTCTTCATCTTCGGCTACTCCATGTGGACGACCATTATCTGCACCGCGGTGCTGGTCTCCCTGTACTGGGGTATCACCTCCAACATGATGTTCAAGCCGACTCAACTGGTTACCGACGGCTGCGGCTTCTCTATCGGCCACCAACAGCAGTTTGCCTCGTGGATTGCCTATAAAGTGGCGCCGTATCTGGGGAAAAAAGAGGAGAGCGTCGAAGACCTCAAGCTGCCGGGCTGGCTCAATATCTTCCACGACAACATCGTCTCTACCGCGATTGTGATGACCATTTTCTTTGGCGCCATTCTGCTCTCGTTTGGTATCGATGTTGTACAGACGATGGCGGGCAAAACCCACTGGACGGTCTATATCCTGCAGACTGGTTTCTCCTTCGCCGTGGCCATTTTCATCATTACCCAGGGCGTGCGCATGTTCGTCGCCGAGCTGTCCGAAGCCTTCAACGGCATCTCTCAGCGCCTGATTCCCGGCGCCGTGCTGGCGATTGACTGCGCCGCTATCTATAGCTTTGCGCCGAATGCCGTGGTCTGGGGCTTTATGTGGGGCACCATCGGTCAACTGATTGCCGTTGGTATTCTCGTCGGCATTGGCTCCTCCATTCTGATCATCCCGGGCTTTATCCCAATGTTCTTCTCTAACGCGACGATTGGCGTTTTTGCTAATCACTTCGGCGGCTGGCGCGCGGCGCTCAAGATCTGTCTGGTGATGGGCATGATTGAAATCTTCGGCTGCGTATGGGCGGTGAAGCTGACCGGGATGAGCGCCTGGATGGGCATGGCGGATTGGTCAATCCTGGCGCCGCCGATGATGCAGGGCTTCGCCTCGATAGGGCTGGCGTTTATGGCCGTCATTATTCTGATTTCACTGGCTTATATGTTCTTCGCCGGCCGCGCGCTGCGCGCCGAGGAAGATGCGGAAAAACAACTGGCAGAAGCCTCTGCTCAATAAGGAGTTCTGATTATGACCGTACGTATTCTGGCTGTGTGTGGCAACGGGCAAGGTAGTTCCATGATCATGAAAATGAAGGTGGACCAGTTCCTGACGCAATCAAACATAGACCACACGGTGAACAGCTGCGCGGTAGGTGAGTATAAAAGCGAGCTAAACGGCGCGGATATCATTATTGCCTCGACCCACATCGCAGGTGAAATCACCGTTACTGGCAATAAATACGTGGTTGGCGTGCGCAACATGCTGTCGCCTGCGGATTTCGGCCCAAAACTGCTTGAAGTGATCAAAGCCCACTTCCCGCAGGACGTGAAATAAGGAGCCGCCATGAAACTTCATGATTCTCTGGCGCAGAACCACTCCATACGCCTGCAGGCGGAGGCGGAAAGCTGGCAGGAGGCGGTGAAAATCGGTGTCGATCTGCTGGTGGCCGCCGACGTAGTGGAACCGCGTTACTACCAGGCGATCCTCGATGGCGTCGCGCAGCATGGTCCCTATTTTGTTATCGCGCCGGGGCTGGCGATGCCGCACGGCCGTCCGGAAGAGGGCGTTAAGAAAACCGGCTTTGCGCTGGTGACGCTCAAAAAACCGCTGATTTTCAATCACGAAGATAACGACCCGGTCGACATTCTGATCACCATGGCGGCAGTTGACGCTACCACCCACCAGGAGGTGGGCATCATGCAGATCGTTAACCTGTTTGATGACGAAGCCAATTTCGACCGTTTACGCGCCTGCCGCACCGAGCAGGAAGTGTTGGATTTAATTGAAAACGCCACTGCGGCGGCTGTTTAAGAGGGAGTTTATACGATGTCTCAGTTACCAATGTTGCAGGTTGCGCTGGATAACCAAACCCTGTCTCACGCCTATGAGACCACCCGACTGATCGCCGAAGAGGTGGATATCATTGAAGTCGGTACTATTCTCTGTGTTGGCGAAGGGGTGCGCGCGGTGCGCGATCTGAAAGCGCTGTACCCGCATAAAATCGTGCTGGCGGATGCCAAAATCGCCGATGCCGGAAAAATCCTGTCGCGGATGTGCTTTGAGGCCAACGCCGACTGGGTGACCGTGATCTGCTGCGCCGATATCAACACCGCCAAAGGGGCGCTGGATGTCGCCAAAGAGTTCAACGGCGACGTGCAAATTGAACTGACCGGTTTCTGGACCTGGGAGCAGGCGCAGGCGTGGCGCGACGCGGGCATTCAGCAGGTGGTCTATCACCGCAGCCGCGACGCGCAGGCCGCGGGCGTGGCGTGGAACGAGGCGGATATCAGCGCGATTAAGCGCCTTTCCGATATGGGCTTCAAAGTCACCGTGACCGGCGGGCTGGCGCTGGAAGACCTGCCGCTGTTCGCCGGTATCCCTATTCACGTCTTTATTGCCGGGCGCAGTATCCGCGATGCCGCCTCGCCGGTGGAAGCGGCTCGCCAGTTTAAACGCTCTATCGCCCAGCTGTGGGGTTAAGGAGCGGCTATGTTGTCGAAACATATTCCGCTCGGTATCTATGAAAAAGCGCTCCCCGGCGGGGAGTGCTGGCTGGAGCGGTTACAGCTCGCGAAAACCCTCGGTTTTGACTTTGTCGAAATGTCGCTTGATGAAACCGATGCTCGTCTCGCCCGGCTGGACTGGAGCCAGGAGCAGCGCCTGGCGCTGGTCAAGGCGGTAGCCGAAACCGGCGTCCGGGTACCATCGATGTGCCTTAGCGCCCATCGTCGTTTTCCGCTCGGCAGCGAAGATGACGCGGTGCGTAATCAGGGACTGGACATCATGCGTAAAGCCATCCAGCTGGCGCAGGATGTGGGGATTCGGGTGATCCAACTGGCGGGCTACGATGTTTATTATCAGCAGGCGAATGATGAGACTCGACGCCGTTTTCGCGAAGGCCTGAAAGAGAGCGTCGGGATGGCCAGCCGGGCCCAGGTGACGCTGGCGATGGAAATCATGGACTATCCGCTGATGAACTCGATCAGTAAGGCGTTGGGCTATGCTCACTACCTGAATAATCCGTGGTTCCAGCTTTATCCGGATATTGGCAATCTGTCGGCGTGGGATAACGACGTACAGATGGAATTGCAGGCCGGCATGGGGCATATCGTGGCGGTACACGTCAAAGATACGAAACCCGGCGTCTTCAAAAACGTGCCGTTTGGTGAAGGGATCGTCGATTTTGAACGTTGCTTCGAAACGCTCAAGCAGACAGGCTACTGCGGTCCGTATCTGATTGAAATGTGGAGCGAAAACACCGATGACCCGGCGGCGGAAGTCGCAAAGGCTCGTGACTGGGTGAAGGCGCGGATGGCCCGCGCAGGCCTGACGGAGGCGGCATAATGCAGCAGCTTAAACAGCAGGTATTTGCAGCTAATATGGATCTGCCGCGCTACGGGCTGGTGACCTTTACCTGGGGCAACGTCAGCGCAATCGACCGGCAGCGTGGGCTGGTGGTGATTAAGCCCAGCGGCGTAGCCTACGAGTCAATGACCGTAGATGATATGGTGGTGGTCGATTTGCAGGGCAACGTGGTGGAGGGGCGCTGGCGTCCCTCTTCTGATACCGCTACCCACCTTGCGTTGTACCGCCGTTATTCCGGCCTCGGCGGGGTGGTGCATACCCACTCGACGCACGCTACCGCCTGGGCGCAGGCGGGGCTGGCAATCCCGGCGCTCGGTACCACCCACGCGGACTACTTCTTCGGTGATATCCCCTGCACCCGGGCGCTCAGCGCACAGGAGGTGGAAGAGGCCTATGAGCTGAACACCGGGAAGGTGATTATCGAAACGCTGGGCGAGGCTAACCCGTTACATACGCCAGGGATTGTGGTCTATCAGCACGGACCCTTTTCCTGGGGGAAAGATGCCCACGAGGCGGTGCACAATGCGGTGGTGATGGAAGAAGTGGCGCGAATGGCGTGGATCGCCCGCGGGATTAATCCGCAGCTACAGCCCATCGACGGCTGGCTAATGGAGAAACATTTTCTGCGTAAACACGGGCCTGACGCCTACTACGGGCAGAAGTAAGCTACGCGCTCCGGGGCTTTCACCTCAGGGTGAAGCAACTGGTCTGGCCCCGGAGCCGTTTTTAACCCTGACGATAGGCCGATGGCATACAGCGCATGCCGATGAGCGTGACCACGCAAATCATCGCGCCGGCGTAAAACGTCGAGGCTGCGCCGAAGGTTTCCCACAGTACCCCTGCGCCGGTACTAGCCAGCAGCAGCGCCAGGCCGCTCATCAGGTTAAACATGCCGAATGCCGTACCGCGTAGTTCCGGCGGCGCGGTATGCGCAACCATGGCCGCCAGTAGGCCTTGAGTCATCCCCATGTGAATCCCCCACAGCGTGACGCCGATCAGCAGCGTGCTCCAGTGGCCGCTGAGCGCCAGCACGATATCGGCGAGGATCAGCACCAGCAGCCCCCATTGCAGCAGTTTACTGTGGCTCATGCTGTCAGAGAGCTTACCGAACGGGTAAGCCGTGAGGCTGTAGACCAGGTTCATCGCGA
The DNA here is from genome assembly GCF_051207495.1 of Klebsiella sp. K-3. Classification (NCBI taxonomy): domain Bacteria; kingdom Pseudomonadati; phylum Pseudomonadota; class Gammaproteobacteria; order Enterobacterales; family Enterobacteriaceae; genus Klebsiella; species Klebsiella sp. K-3. The sequence continues at coordinate 106,328 of NZ_JBPNXF010000011.1, forward strand.
CCATGACCAGCGGAATAGTAAACAGCGGGATCTCCATCTGCTGGGCGCGCAGTACCAAAAAAGCTTCGCTGAAGCGGGCGAGGGTGAAAATACTGCCGATCGCCACCACCCACCAGTAGGCGGCGGAGAGCTTTTTCAGGTTTTCGCGCTTCAGCGGATTGCTACGTTTGTGCGCGATGGCGGATTTCGGCTCCTGCAGGCCAAAGCCCAGTAGAGCAATGGATAGTACGGCGGGAATGACCGCCACCCAGAAGATAGCGTGAAAATCGTTGGCCCAGATGAACATCAGCAGCACCGCCAGCAGCGGGCCGAGAAAGGCGCCGACGGTATCTAGCGCCTGGCGTAACCCGTAGGCAGCGCCACGGATCTCCGGCGGTGTTACGTCGGCGACCAGCGCATCGCGCGGCGCTCCGCGGATACCTTTTCCGACGCGGTCGATCATGCGGGCGCTAAATACCACCCCGGCGCTCGGCGCGAGGGCAAACAGCGGTTTACTCAGCGCCCCCAGCCCGTAGCCAAGCAGCGCCAGCCCTTTGCGTTTGCCAACGTAGTCGCTAATGACGCCGGAGAAGACTTTGAGAATTAAGGCGGTGGCTTCGGCTAGCCCTTCGATAAGACCGATAATAATGACGCTGGCGCCGAGCGTGGTGGCCATAAACAGCGGGAGCAGGCTGTGGATCATCTCGGATGAGACATCCATTAGCAGGCTGACGCCGCCGAGCACCCAAACTCCTTTCGGGATGCGACCTAACGTCGCGAAACGCGGGACCATCAATCACTCCTGATTAACAAACGGTGAATTGATGATTAAATCAGGTTGCGATGACGCTGGTAAGTCAGTTTGGAAAATAATTCTCAATTGCGTTTACATCGGCTATCGCTTCGCCCCTCGTGAGGAGAGGCGAAGCATCGACCTGGGTTAGCGGTAAATAGCGGCGCTGGCATGAATAAGGCCATTGCTCTGCGGTTCGTGAATCAGGATTGGCTGGAAGTACTTCGCTCCCAGGGCATCGCTTTCCTGGTTCAGGGCCTGGTCGGCCTCTTGCTCGCTAGCCATATTATGGTTGATATAAATTACGCCCAGACTCTGCACATCGTCCATGTTGCGAGCCTGACGCCCATCGATTTTGATGGCTGCCAGCGCGTTGGCGCTAAGGAGTAGCGCAGCCATAACGGCGATGATAATGCTTTTCATAGAACGCTCCTTACTGACAGTACGGGTAAAACGCTGGACTCCTCTTGCTGGTGTCTGGCCATTGATTAAATTGTAATCGCTGGCGCGTCGCCTGATAGCGACCTTTTCTGATGCAGTTGTTCAAAAAAATGCCGCGTTCGTTATTGGTTAATTTTAAATCACCCACTTAGCCCAGCTTGGCGCTTAGTGCGAATTATTTGTGCAAATGCGCTTGTGTTCCTGGGGGGGCGCAATTAGAATGACGCGTCAATTTTTCAGCCGCCCTTTAACACGTTCCTTGCCTCCATGGGCCGCGGCTGACCCAGACAGGAGGCTGAATAATCCGTAAGGAGCAATTCGATGCGTCATTACGAAATCGTTTTTATGGTCCATCCTGACCAGAGCGAACAGGTTCCGGGCATGATCGAACGTTACACTGGTGCAATCACTGCAGCAGAAGGTACGATCCACCGTCTGGAAGACTGGGGCCGCCGTCAGCTGGCTTATCCGATCAACAAACTGCACAAAGCTCACTACGTTCTGCTGAACGTTGAAGCGCCGCAGGAAGCGATCGATGAGCTGGAAACTAACTTCCGCTTCAACGACGCCGTTATCCGCAGCATGGTAATGCGTACTAAGCACGCTGTTACCGAAGCATCTCCGATGGTTAAAGCGAAAGACGAGCGCCGTGAGCGTCGTGAAGATTTCGCTAACGAAACCGCAGATGATTCTGAAGCTGGGGATTCTGAAGAGTAATCCTGATGACCAACCGTCTGGTGTTGTCCGGCACCGTGTGCAGGATGCCCCTTCGAAAGGTCAGCCCGTCAGGAATTCCTCATTGCCAGTTCGTGCTTGAGCATCGTTCTGTGCAGGAGGAAGCCGGTTTTCACCGGCAGGCGTGGTGCCAAATGCCCGTTATTATTAGCGGACACGAGAACCAGGCCATTACTCACAGTATAACGGTCGGTAGCGCAGTCACCGTTCAAGGGTTCATTAGTTGCCATAAGGCAAAGAACGGCTTGAGTAAAATGGTTCTGCATGCCGAGCAGATTGAATTGATAGATTCTGGAGACTAGCCATATGGCACGTTATTTCCGTCGTCGCAAGTTCTGCCGTTTCACCGCGGAAGGCGTTCAAGAGATCGACTATAAAGATATCGCTACGCTGAAAAACTACATCACCGAAAGCGGTAAGATTGTCCCAAGCCGTATCACCGGTACCCGTGCAAAATATCAGCGTCAGCTGGCTCGCGCTATCAAACGCGCACGCTACCTGTCCCTGCTGCCGTACACTGATCGTCATCAGTAATCGGTCACGGTCCATTAATACGACTTTGAGAGGATAAGGTAATGCAAGTTATTCTGCTTGATAAAGTAGCAAACCTGGGTAGCCTGGGTGATCAGGTAAACGTTAAAGCGGGCTATGCTCGTAACTTCCTGGTACCACAGGGTAAAGCTGTTCCAGCTACCAAGAAAAACGTTGAGTTCTTCGAAGCGCGCCGCGCTGAACTGGAAGCCAAACTGGCTGACGTTCTGGCCGCTGCTAACGCACGTGCTGAAGCAATCAACGCACTGGGCACCGTTACCATCGCGTCCAAATCTGGCGACGAAGGTAAACTGTTCGGTTCCATCGGTACTCGCGACATCGCTGACGCTGTTTCTGCAGCTGGCGTTGCCGTTGCGAAGAGCGAAGTTCGCCTGCCGAACGGCGTTCTGCGCACCACCGGTGAGCACGAAGTAGACTTCCAGGTTCACAGCGAAGTCTTCGCTAAACTGGTTGTTAACGTTGTAGCTGAGTAATTTTTTACTCAACTCACGTCGATGCGCCGGCCTTGTGCCGGCGTTTTGCTTTTTAGCGCCTGCCTGATTTTTATCTGGTATGGTAGCTATTCTCGCCACTTTCTGGATGATAAAATAAAACACGATTTTATTTCCGGTAAAGTTAATGGACGCTTCCTCTCCGACCCCCTCGATTTTTGCTAATAAAAAAGTAGCTTATGTCTGCGCGACGCTATGCTGTCTGCTGTGGGGCAGTTCTTATCCGGCGATTAAAAACGGCTATGAGCTTCTGCACATCGCCACCGATGATGTCCCCTCAAAAATTGTTTTTGCCGGCTATCGCTTCCTCTTTGCGGGCTTATTGTTGCTGCTGTTTGCGCTGGCGCAGCGCAAACCTATCGCCCGACTCAATGGCCGCCAGTGCGGGCAGCTGGCGATGCTGGGGCTAACGCAGACCGCTATCCAGTACGCCTTCTTCTACGTCGGCCTGGCATTTACCACCGGGGTAAAGGGATCGATCATGAATGCCACCGGAACGTTCTTCAGCGTTCTGCTGGCGCATTTTATCTACCAGAATGACCGGCTCAGCTATAACAAGACGATCGGCTGCGTGCTTGGCTTTATTGGCGTGATGTTGGTGAACTTCAACACCTCATTGGGCGATTTTAATTTTGTCTGGCAGGGCGATGGCTTTGTTGTGCTGGCTGCGTTCATCCTCTCGGCGGCGACGCTCTACGGCAAACGCATCTCGCAAACCGTCGACCCAACGGTGATGACCGGCTGGCAATTGGCCTTCGGCGGTCTGGTGCTGGTAGCGGGCGGGTATTTGACCGGCGGGGAGCTACGGATGCACAGCCTGACCGCAGCGATGATCCTTGGCTATTTAACTCTGCTGTCGTCGATAGCTTTTGCGCTATGGAGCGTGCTGCTCAAGCACAACCGCGTCAGTATGATTGCGCCGTTTAATTTTGTTATCCCGGTGGCCGGAACGGTGCTGTCAGCGATCTTTCTTGGCGAGAATATCTTTGAGTGGAAGTACGCGATCGCGCTGGTGCTGGTGTGTGTAGGGATCCGCTGGGTGAACAAAAGCCAGGCGCGTTAGGCCGGGAGTACAACCCGGCCTAAGCGAAGCGTTTATCGCGCGCGCACGAAGCTGCCGTTCGACTGGCGGGTGAACAGCACCTGCTGGCCGTTGCCGGTATCAATAGTGAGGCCGGTGACCACGCCGTTGGCGTTCTGGCGAATTTGCACCGTCTGTCCACTCGGCAAGGTGCTTAATGGTTTGCCGGCGCCTTCGACCTGCGCCATGGCGTAGACGTCAGTGGCTGGCAGACCGTGGTCGCGGAACAGCTGCGCCAGCGTTTTACCGGATTCAATCCGGTAGGTGCGCCATTGCTGTTCAATGCCCGGAGCAGACTGCTGCTGCGCAGGCTGCTGGTACGGCTGAGAAGAGGATGAGGTTTGCGTCTGCGGCTGGTCCGGCTGTTCATCCTGAATAGCTTCAGGCGCCACAGGCGCAACCTGGTCGGCATCGCTGACCGTCGGCGTATTGGTGATTGGCGGAAGCGGCACGGCCTGATTGCCTGAACCTTGCGGCTGAGACTGGGACTGTAGATCGAGACTGGCTTCGCGGCTGGCCTGAGTTGGCGTGCTGTTATCGCCGGAAGGGAGCAGGAAACCAATAATGACCAGCAGGAAGCCGGCAATGATGCCGCGGCGATGCATGGGCGGTAGCGGATCCATAAGACGAAGTTGATCCGGGGCGTGCCAGATCTTCGCCAGGGTAGATGTCAGTTCAAAGCGCCCGGGCATGGCTTTCCTCCTGCTCCGCATATTTTTATCCTGCTTATAAGTATAGACGGCTAACGTCCTGAAGGTAGAGGTTAACCTGATATCGCCTATTGTTTCTGTTTCGCTGAGATTTGTCATCATCCACCGACAAAGTTTTACCCATTCCTCTATGGCTGTTATGCTTTCGAACGCTTTTCTCCAGATGTTTATCACCCAAAAAAGGAACAAAGATGGCAACCCCGACTTTTGACACTATCGAAGCGCAGGCAAGTTACGGTATCGGCTTGCAGGTTGGACAACAACTGAGCGAATCCGGCCTGCAGGGGCTGCTGCCGGAAGCGCTGGTTGCCGGCATTGCCGATGCGCTGGAAGGTAATCAGCCACAGGTGCCGGTTGAAGCGGTACACCGTGCGCTGCGTGAAATCCATGAACGCGCTGACGCCGTGCGTCGCGAGCGCTTCCAGGCGATGGCCGCTGATGGCCAGAAATACCTCGATGAAAACCGTGAAAAAGAAGGCGTGAACAGCACTGAATCCGGCCTGCAGTTCCGCGTCTTGACGCAGGGCGAAGGCCCGATCCCGGCGCGCACCGACCGTGTACGCGTTCACTACACCGGCAAACTTATCGACGGTACCGTATTTGATAGTTCCGTGGCCCGCGGCGAACCGGCTGAATTCCCGGTGACCGGCGTGATCGGCGGCTGGATCGAAGCGCTGACCCTGATGCCGGTGGGTTCCAAATGGGAGCTGACCATTCCGCACAACCTGGCTTACGGCGAGCGCGGCGCGGGTGCTTCTATCCCGCCATTCAGCACCCTCATCTTCGAAGTTGAGCTGCTGGACATTATATAAGCACCAGGGGCTTCCTCTCCTGTCAGGGGGAGGGAGCCAATAAAAATAGTGCAAAATCCTTAAGTTATAAATTTATTGGAATTTTGTATTGCATATAAGTTCGTTGAGTGTATTTTTGTGAGCTGTTTCGCGTTACATTGGTGATATAACACTCACTTTAAACATAAAATTAACATTATATCTAAATCATAGTATTCATCCCTCCGATTCTTACCTAATATCGATAAACCCTCTTGCCAGGGTTGCGACAAATGACAGGCCAACAGAGCCTGAACAACACAGACAGGTACAACAGGAAGAAAATCACATGGTAGATCAGGTCAAAGTCGTTGCCGACGAGCAGGAGACGACTGAACAATCGCTACGGCGAAATCTCACTAACCGGCATATTCAGCTTATTGCTATCGGCGGGGCGATCGGCACCGGGCTGTTTATGGGGTCTGGCAAGACCATCAGTCTCGCCGGGCCATCCATTATTTTTGTTTATATGATCATCGGTTTTATGCTGTTCTTCGTCATGCGCGCGATGGGCGAATTGCTGCTGTCAAACCTCGAATATAAATCATTCAGTGATTTCGCCTCCGACCTGTTAGGGCCGTGGGCGGGGTATTTTACCGGCTGGACCTACTGGTTCTGCTGGGTGGTCACCGGGATGGCGGACGTTGTCGCCATCACCGCCTACGCGCAGTTCTGGTTCCCCGGACTTTCTGACTGGGTCGCTTCGCTGGCGGTTATCCTGCTGCTGCTGGGCCTGAACCTCGCTACCGTGAAGATGTTTGGCGAAATGGAGTTCTGGTTCGCGATGATCAAAATCGTCGCCATCGTGGCGCTGATCGTGGTCGGCCTGGTGATGGTGATGATGCACTTTAAATCGCCGACCGGCGTTGAAGCCTCATTCGCGCATCTGTGGAATGACGGCGGCTGGTTCCCGAAAGGCCTCAGCGGCTTCTTTGCCGGTTTCCAGATAGCGGTATTCGCCTTCGTGGGGATTGAGCTGGTGGGTACCACCGCGGCGGAAACCAAGGACCCGGAAAAATCGCTGCCGCGGGCGATCAACTCCATCCCGCTGCGTATCATTATGTTCTACGTCTTCGCGCTGATTGTGATTATGTCGGTGACACCGTGGAGCTCCGTCGTGCCGAGCAAGAGCCCGTTCGTTGAACTGTTTGTTCTGGTCGGACTGCCGGCTGCCGCCAGCCTGATCAACTTCGTGGTACTGACTTCCGCCGCCTCTTCCGCTAACAGCGGAGTGTTCTCCACCAGCCGTATGCTGTTCGGTCTGGCGCAGGAAGGTCAGGCGCCGAAAATGTTCGCCAAGCTGTCTAAACGTGCGGTGCCGGCGAAGGGCTTAACCTTCTCCTGCATGTGCCTGCTGGGCGGCGTGGTGATGTTGATGGTCAACCCGAGCGTGATTGCCGCGTTCACCATGATCACCACGGTGTCGGCAATTCTGTTCATGTTCGTCTGGACCATTATCCTCTGCTCTTACCTGGTCTATCGTAAAAAGCGTCCGCAGCTGCACGAGAAGTCCATCTATAAGATGCCGCTGGGTAAAGTGATGTGCTGGGTGTGCATGGCCTTCTTCGTCTTCGTACTGGTGCTGTTGACGCTGGAAGATGATACCCGCGAGGCGCTGATGGTCACCCCGCTGTGGTTTGTTCTGCTGGGCGCAGGCTGGCTGTTTGCCGGTAAAAAACGTCTGGCGAAATAAAAAAGGCCACCCGGAGTGGCCAATAAACTGACAATGTCGAGAGGGCGCCTGCGGGCGCCTTTTTTTATGGTTTTCCGGCGAGGGCACGCGGGAACAGCACGTTATTTTCCAGACTGATGTGCTCCATCAGGTCGTCAATCATTTCGTTAATGCCGTTGTACATCGCTTTCCAGGTGGTGCAGGCTTCCGGCGGCGGTGTCACGTTATGGGTGATGTGCTTGATGACTTCCAACAGTTCGCCCGCCTCGTCGTGCTCGCTTTCCATCACGCTGATAGGACCACCGGCCTGGGTTCCCATCCCCTGTTTGATCATCGGGAACAGAATCTGCTCTTCTTTCATCATGTGGCTGGAGAGCTCCTGGTGCAGCATGGTCAGGTATTTAGTTAGCCCTTTTGGCACGTTCGGTTTATCGGCGTGGACGCGTTCAACCTTGGTTGCCTGCAGGATCAGTTCCGGCAGCTGTTCACGGTGACGATCATGATAGCGAACGATGATGTGGTCGATGATGTCGGTGAACGGCGCGGCGCGCCAGTCGCGCTCGATCGGCTGCTCGGCCAGTTTTGCCAGTTCGGCTTCAATCGCCGCGACGTCCAGCGTTTTGCGCGCCGCCGCGCGCTCCAGGGTTTGTTTGCCGCCGCAGCAGTAATCCATATCGTATTTACGGAACAGCGCGGAGGCGCGCGGGATACTCAGCGCCAGCTCGCCTAAAGGTTGGTCACGGAAAGCCATAGCAGTTACCTCGTCATCAAGAATATAAGATGTATATTAAATGCATCTTTAATCCATGGGAATACCCCTTTAGGATACCAGGCTATTTTTTTGGCTCGACGCGCAGTTCCTGCAGAACCGGTTTTTCCGGGCGGGCGCGAACCGCCGACACCACACCGAGCACCAGCAGCAGGATCCCGCTCAGCGTCAGCAGCGGAGGCAGACTCTGGCGTAGCAGGAAGGTGTACAGCAGACCGGCCAGCGTCTCGAAGACGATCAGCGGCCCGAGGATCACCGTCGGCAGGCGCTGGCTGGCAATGTTCCAGCACAGTGCGCCGACCCACGAGCAGAGCACGGCGATCGCCAGCATCAGGACGATGAACACCGCCGGGCGCGGGCCGAAGGGGAGCGGGAAGTCGCTATGCTGGCCCTGCAGCCATCCGCAGGCGGCAATATAACCGACCAGCGATACCGGCAGGGTGACCAACGCCTGCGCGGTGGCCCACATCATCGGCGGCTTATCCGGGTTTTCACGCAGCCAGCGGGCGTTGCGCAGGGCGTACCACGCCCAGCAGACGACGGCGATCAGCGCGAGAACAATGCCCGAACCATAGCGCCACGGGCTGAAATCAGGAAGCCCGTGCTGCAGCTCCGCCACGTTGACGCACACCAGCCCCAGCGCAATACAGATTAGCGCCGGAAATAGCCGCCGCCACGGTAGCTTGCCATCGCGCTGGCTATACAGCAGGTTGGCGCACACCGGCAATACTACCGGCAGGGTGCCGATAATCATTGTCGAGACCGGCGCGCCGGTGCGCTGAATGGCGCTGGCAAGACAGAAGTAATAGATCAGGTTCCCCATCATGGTCAGCGCCAGCGCGGTCCACCAATCCTTGCCGTTCAGCTGCCGCAGACGCGCGCGGCCGAGCCATGCCAGCGGCAGGGCGATAAGTCCCAGCGCCAGATAGCGCCCCATCGACTGCAGCACCGCGGGATATTCCGGCACCAGCAACGGGCCGACGAAAATCAGCCCCCACATTAACCCCGCCAGCAGGGCATACAACACGCCGCTAATCATGATGACATCCATCTTCAGTTTGCTTGCGCCAAGTGTAGGAGGGCGCGAGGGTAAGAATATTGTATGAGATTGCGCTTTAGCGCCCGGCGACCTGTTTTTGATAACGCACCGGCGTGATGCCGTAGCGACGGGTGAAGGCGCGGGTTAAATGTGACTGGTCGGTTAATCCGGCGGCGATGGCCACTTCGGCGGCGGGCATGCCGTGGGTCAGAAACGCCTTGGCGCGCCACAGGCGAATCGCCATCAGCATCTGGTGCGGGGTAACGTGAAAGTGGGCTTTAAACTGGCGCTGGAAGTGATAGGGGCTGAGCGCTGCCACCTGCGCCAGTTCATCAAGGCTGACGGCGCGCATATAGTTATCGTGCAGGTAGTCGCGTACCCGATCGAAGCGGTGCGCCGCTTCCGGCGCCATTGGCGCATGGTGAGCCAGCGGGCGAAAGGTATCAACCAGGTCGAGCAGCATCCCTTGCTGCGCCAGCGGATCGTCAGCGTGCCACAGGCCGTAAATCAGTTGGCCGATTTGCCGGGCGCGCTGCGGCTCCTGGCGCACGACCTCACTGAACCACCAGTGGCGAACGCCGGTGAAGGCTTCCAGCCGATCCGGCTCCAGATAAATCATCCGGTAGCGCCAGCCTTCGGCGGTTTCCGCCTCGCCGGTATGGAGCTCATCCGGATTCATGGTGACGATGGAATTGGCTGAAGCGACGTGCTGACTACCGCGATAGCGAAAGCGTTCGGCGCCTTGTTCAATCACGCCGATGCCGAAGGCTTCGTGGGTATGCGGTTCAAAGGCATAACGAGAAATATGGGCGTGATAGAGCTCTACGCCGGGAAGTTGTTCGAGATGGCGAAAGCGCGCGCGGTCTTTTTCATCGCTAAATTGTGGTGGTACGCCCTGCATGCCGTGTCTCCCGACGATTCATCCCTTCAATATTAGAGATGAAGCGCCGGGACGCAACCGCAAAAACTGACAGGGATTGGTTAGATGATGCCTTTTACGCTATCGGCAAGCGACGTGGTCGGGCGGCCAATCAGTTTGCTCAGGGTGCGGCTGTCGTCAAACAGTCCGCCTTTCGACGCACCGGTATCGGAATCCGCCAGCATATCGGCAAGCCCGGCCGGCAGGCCGACGTTCTTCAACGCGGCGGCGAAATCGGCTTCGCTGAGGTTCTGATAAACCACATTTTTCCCGCTTTGCTTGCTCAGCTCGGCAGCCAGTTCGCTCAGAGTCCAGGCGTTGTCTCCCGCCAGTTCGTAAACTTTCCCGGCATGGCCCTCGCCGGCGATAACGTGGGCGGCGGCGGCGGCATAATCGGCACGGGTGGCGGAGGCGATTTTACCCTCCCCGGCGGCGCCAATAAACACGCCGTGTTCCAGCGCCGGCGGCGCGCTGGCCAGATAGTTTTCGGTATACCAGCCGTTGCGCAGCAGCGCGTAAGGAATACCGGAATCAGCCAGCATTTGTTCGGTTTCGATATGTTCACCGGCCAGGCCCAGCGGTGAGGTATCGGCGTGCAGCAGGCTGGTATAGGCGATAAATTTCACCCCAGCGGCTTTGGCGGCGTTGATGACGTTACGGTGCTGGACGGCACGCTGGCCGACTTCGCTTGAGGAGATTAATAGCAGTTTATCAACCCCCTGCAGCGCGGCGGTAAGCGCGGCTTCATCGCCGTATTCGGCCTGGCGCACAATCACGCCCTGCTGGCTGAGCGCTTGCGCTTTCGCTGGGTTGCGGACAATCGCCACAATCTGGCTGGCGGGGACGGTTTTTAACAGATCATGCAGTACGTGCTGGCCAAGCTGGCCGGTGGCGCCGGTAATCGCGATCATAGTTCTTCTCCTTCGTGTTCATTGGCAGTTGTGGTAAGCTAACACCTTAACTAACTTTTAGTAAGTACGTACAAAAAGGTAAGTATAAAATGGCCGAACCGACGCTGAGCGACAAACTGCGCAACGGGGATCTGTTTGCTGAACAGTGCCCGTCGCGTGATGTGCTAAAACACGTGACCAGCCGCTGGGGCGTGTTGATTCTGGTGGCGCTTCGCGAGGGGACTCACCGCTTTAGCGATCTGCGGCGCAAAATGGGTGGCGTAAGCGAAAAAATGCTGGCGCAATCCTTACAGGCGCTGGAACTGGATGGCTTTATCGACCGCGTCTCGTATCCGGTGGTGCCGCCGCATGTTGAATATAGCCTGACGCCGCTCGGTCTGCAGGTGAGCGAGAAGGTGGCGGCGCTGGCGGACTGGATCGAGCTGAATCTCCCCGCGGTGCTGGCTAACCACGGGGAGTGAAAAAGTATCACTCCCTGTAACCCCGGATAGCGGCCGGCGCCTGATCCGGGCTACCAGCCAGCTCCGCTTTGTAGCCCCGGTAAGCGGCCGGCGCCTTATTCCGGGCTACCAGCCAGCTCCGCTTTGTAGCCCCGGTAAGCGCAGCGCCACCGGGGAGCAGGCATTATTGACTCAAATCCAGCTGATAAATAGCGAAGCCGATATCATCGGTCGCTACCTGCCGCATCGGATACTGTGCTTTCTCTTTGATAAACGCCGCGGCTTTGTCGCCAGGCGAGGTCTCAAAGCGAATATCCAGCGGCGTTTTGCTGTGAATCGGCGCCAGACGCCAGTTGTTATCCGCCGCCGGATGGATCGCACCATCCTTCTTCGACTGCGCGCCAATCCACGCCGCCAGCACCGAACGGTTTTCGTCCGGGGAGGCAAAAGCGATATGGTCGTCGCCGGTACCGGCGAATTTGCCGCCGTAGGCGCGATAGTTATTGGTGGCGACGAGGAAGGTGGCCTGCGGATCGATAGGCTTACCGTTAAAGGTCAGGTCTTTAATGCGTTCTGACTGCGGGTGAATCATCTGGCACTCGCCGTCGTAGCGCGCCGGTTGACTCACGTCGATCTGGTAATTTACGCCGTCAATCACGTCGAAGTTATAGGTGCGGAACCCGTCCCAGTTAATCAGCGACTGTGGTTTGCTGCTGGCGGGGTCAATCTGGTTAAACTGCCCGGCGGAGCATTCGAGCCACTCCTTGACCTCTTTACCGCTTACCTTCATCACCACCAGCGTGTTCGGGTAGAGATAGAGGTCGGCGGCGTTACGGAAGGTGAGCTGGCCTTTTTCCACTTCGACAAAGCTTGCCGGATCGTTTTTACGCCCGCCTACTTTAAACGGCGCGGCGGCGGAGAGTACCGGCAGTTTAGCCAGATCTGGATCGCCCTGGATGTAGTGCTTGACATAGGCCTTTTGCGCCATGTTGACCACCTGCACCGTCGGGTCGTCCTGCACCAGCGCCAGGTAGCTGTACATGTTGTCGGCGGACTTGCCGATAGGCTTGCTGACGAATTCGCGTGTGGCGTCGTGATCGGCTTTCAGCACCGCCACCATTTTACTATCTTCCGCCGCCAGCGACTTTTTCGCTACCGCGTCGTAAATAGGTCGCGCTTCGGCTTTGGCCTGAGCCACTTGCCATTTACCGCTATCGTTATTCAGCACTAAATCGACCACCCCGAGATGATCGCCCCACATTCCCGGCATCACCGCCGGGATCCCGTTCAGCGTACCTTTGGCGATATCCGCGCCTTTAATGGTGGCGAAGTCTTTACCGGGGAACACCGCGTGGGCGTGGCCGAACATGATGGCGTCAACGCCGGGTACCTGGCTTAAGTAGTAGACCGAGTTTTCCGCCATTGCCTGATACGGATCGGCGGAGAGCCCCGAATGCGCGACCACCACGACCACATCAGCGCCTTTCGCGCGCATCTCCGGCACGTACTTGCGCGCGGTTTCGGTGATGTCGTTGACCTTCACCTTGCCGTTGAGGTTGGCTTTATCCCAGGTCATGATCTGCGGCGGCACAAAACCGATGTAGCCGATGCGCAGGGTATGGGGCTGACCATCGCTATCCTGAACCTGGGTATCCTGAATCAGGTATGGCGTAAACATCGGTTTCCCGGTTTTTACATCAATAATATTGGCATTAACGTAAGGGAACTTCGCCCCGGCTAGCGCTTTATGCAGGAAGTCGAGGCCATAGTTAAATTCATGGTTGCCCAGGTTGCCGACGGCGTAATTCAGGGTGTTCATCGCCTTATAAACCGGGTGCACATCCCCCTCTTTGAGTCCTTTTGCTGCCATATAGTCGCCCAGTGGGCTACCCTGAATAACATCGCCGTTATCCACCAGCACGCTGTTTTTCGCTTCCGCACGAGCTTGTTCAATCAGGCTGGCGGTTCTGACCAGGCCGAATTTTTCCGTCGCGGCATCTTTGTAGTAATCGAAATCCATCATATTGCTGTGCAGATCGGTGGTTTCCATGATCCGCAGGTCGACCGTCGCCGCGTTGACGCTGGCCGCCACCAGCGTGGCCAGCAGCGTTGCGCTAAACTTAATCATCAGAGGCGTCCTTTTTTATGAGCAATGGCACAAAAGAAAATGTATTTACATTCTGTTGCTTACAGAATTGTGAATTCTGCCAGAAAAGCGTGAATGGAAACCGCTAGTGTTATCACAGATAGCGGAACTGGTGATGATGCGATATAAATAAAACAACGAGTTAACGCCACTGTAACCAGAAGAGGTGGAGAATGTTAGAACAAGTATGTCAGCTTGCACGGACCGCGGGCGATGCCATCATGGATGTCTACGATGGGAACCAGCCGATGGATGTGAGCAGCAAAAAGGATGATTCTCCCGTTACCGCGGCGGATATCGCCGCGCATAAAGTCATTGTCAGCGGCCTGCTGGCGCTGGATGCCAAAATCCCCATCCTGTCGGAAGAAGATCCGCCGGCGTGGGAAGTGCGGCAGCACTGGCAGCGCTACTGGCTGGTCGACCCGCTGGACGGCACCAAAGAATTTATCAAGCGCAATGGCGAATTCACCGTTAATATCGCGCTGATTGAAAACGGCAAACCGACGCTGGGCGTGGTGTACGCACCGGTGATGAAAGTGATGTACAGCGCGCAAAATGGCAAGGCGTGGAAAGAAGAGTGCGGCGTGCGCAAGCAGATTCAGGTTCGCGATGCTCGCCCGCCGCTGGTGGTGATTAGCCGCTCCCATGGTAATGACCCGGAGCTGCAGGAGTATCTGGAGCAACTGGGCGAGCACCAGACCACCTCAATCGGTTCGTCGCTGAAATTCTGCCTGGTGGCGGAAGGCCAGGCGCAGCTCTATCCGCGCTTCGGGCCGACCAGCACCTGGGATACCGCTGCCGGTCATGCGGTCGCGGTCGCCGCCGGGGCGCATGTTCACGACTGGCAAGGCAAAACTCTTGACTACACGCCGCGTGAATCCTTCCTCAACCCCGGCTTCCGGGTCTCTATTTATTAAGCAGCTTATGCAGCAGGTCGACGACCTGCTGCACCTCTTGCTGGGTCAGCGCGCCGTCTTTTGCCCACTGAACACGCCCGTCTTTATCTAACACCACAATTGCCGAACTGCCTTCATCGAGCTGCCAGGCTTTGCGCGCGAGACCGTTGCTGTCGACGATAAACTGCGACCACGGATAGAGCTGCTTGTTGCTCTCGATGCTGCTGCGCACGAACATCCCGGAGCCGGGGATCGCGTCGTCGGTATTGACGATGGTGGTGGTCTGGTAGCGGTCGTGCGGCAGGCCAGCCGCCTTAATCGCCTCAATCAGATTGGCATTTTTCTCTTTTGCCGAGGTGCGCCCGGCAATATGCTGGATGACGCGCACTTTTCCCGCCAGCTGCGAGCTATTCCAGTTTTTGTAGCTAAACTTATCGTTATTCAGTATCAGTTCTCCGCGATCGGCGATGCCTACCGGCGCGACGCGTTGACCGTCGACAAAATTATGCGCCGAAGCCATTAACGGAAACAGGAGGGCGGAAACCGCCAGCAACTTACGTAGGGTCATGAGATATCCTTTTTTATATGCAGGTGATCCGACCACTTGGTCTTGTTTAATGATAAGTGCGAATTGTCGCCATTACCCGCAAGCGTGATGCCAGTTTGCGTGCCAACGCACACATTCAATAAAAAACGGAAACTTATACTAACAACTACGTATGCCTGAAACGAAAATTCTGAATTATTGTCATCAAAGGGTAAAAAAACTTCTACAGACTGGGTGACTTCGGAAATCTGGACTATAGTTTTAGGGCATTAAAATTTGCGCTCCCGATACGTGGGCTAACTGTGGCACCGCAGGAGCGTAACCCTGGCAGGAGACAACAATGAAAATTTTCCAACGCTACAATCCGCTGCAAGTGGCGAAGTACGTGAAGATCCTGTTTCGTGGACGGTTGTACATCAAGGACGTTGGCGCTTTTGAATTTGATAAGGGCAAAATCCTTATCCCGAAGGTTAAGGACAAGCTGCATTTCTCAGTGATGTCCGAAGTCAATCGTCAGGTTATGCGTCTGCAAACTGAGACCGCATAACGTGGTATGACGGCACGAAAAAAAACGGCTCCCGATGGGAGCCGTTGATGTTTTCAGGGCCGCTTACGCCGCGCCTTTTTCTTTCTTCGCCGCTTCTTCGATATCAGGCAGTTTCGGTACCAGCACCGTTGGTTTGTTGTCGATACGGGTAACCAGTAGTTGGTCGATACGGTAGTTATCGATATCCACCACTTCAAACTTGTAGCCAGAGAACTTCACCGCATCGGTGCGTTTCGGGATCTTACGCAGCATGAACATCATAAAGCCGCCGATGGTCTCGTAATTATCGGACTGCGGGAATTCATCGATATCCAGCACGCGCATTACGTCGTCGATCGGCGTCCCGCCGTCAATTAACCATGAGTTCTCATCGCGGGCGACGATTTGCTCTTCCAGCCCCTGGCCGACCAGGTCGCCCATCAGGGTGGTCATGACGTCGTTGAGAGTGATAATCCCCACCACCAGCGCGTATTCGTTCATGATCACCGCGAAGTCTTCGCCGGCGGTTTTAAAGCTTTCCAGCGCTTCAGAGAGCGTCAGGGTATCCGGCACGATCAGCGTATTGCGGATCTGCACGCCGCCGGTTAACACCAGGCTCTGATTTGCCAGCACGCGGTTCAGCAGGTCTTTTGAATCGACGTAGCCGATGATGTGATCGATATCCTCGTTACATACCAGGAACTTGGAGTGCGGATGTTCCGCCACTTTATTCTTCAGGCTCTGCTCGTCTTCGTGTAAATCGAACCAAATCACGTTTTCGCGCGGCGTCATCGAAGAGGGGACGGTACGGGATTCCAGCTCAAAGACGTTTTCAATTAATTCGTGTTCCTGTTTACGCAGCACCCCGGCCAGCGCGCCGGCTTCCACCACCGCGTAGATATCATCGGAGGTGATGTCGTCTTTACGCACCATCGGGATTTTAAACAAGCGGAAGATGTTGTTCGCCATGCCGTTAAACAGCCACACCAGCGGGCGGAAGACCAGTAAACAGAAGCGCATCGGGTTGATGATGCGCAAAGCCACGGCTTCTGGCGCAATCATACCGATGCGTTTCGGCGTCAGGTCAGCAAACAGGATGAACAAGCTGGTGACCAGGGTGAAAGAGAAAATAAAGCTCAGCTGCTCGGAAAGCTCCGGCGACATGTAGCGGCTCAATACGCTGTGAAACGCGGGTGAAAATGCGGCATCGCCGACGATACCACCCAGAATGGCCACGGCGTTGAGGCCGATCTGCACGACGGTGAAGAAGGTGCCAGGGTTTTCCTGCATTTTGAGAACGCGCTGCGCATTCACATTGCCTTCATCAGCCAGCAATTTGAGTTTGATTTTACGTGATGCGGCCAGTGAGATTTCAGAGATCGAAAAAAATGCACTGACGGCAATAAGGAAAAGTATTACTAAAATACTGTTTAACATATCTTTTCTGACCGTTGAGGCCAGATCCTCGGAAGGGAAGTGGATAACTCTTTTAATGTGGAATACATAAAAAACCGGTCCGAAGGCGCTGGACCGGCTATGACACAGCGTAGTATAGCGTAAATGTCTGTAAAGCCACCAGAGCGATAATTATTCTCGCCAGCGGCCTCTTCTACAGGATTACGCCTGCGGAGGGAGGCAAACGCCAATCCCGCCGATACCGCAGTAGCCGTACGGATTTTTGTGCAGGTACTGCTGATGATCGTCCTCGGCATAGTAGAACGGTTTTGCCGTGGCGATTTCAGTGGTGATCTCGCGGGTATCGTTGGCGTCGCGCATCGCTGCCTGGTAACGCAGCATGCTGGCCTGCGCCGCTTCAAGCTGTTCCGGCGTCAGCGGGTAGATAGCCGAACGGTACTGCGTGCCGTGGTCGTTACCCTGCTGCATCCCTTGCGCTGGATCGTGGTTCTCCCAGAAAACCTGCAGCAGTTGTTCATAGCTGATGACCTGCGGGTCATATACCACGCGCACCGCTTCCGCATGCCCGGTATCGCCGCTGCACACTTCACGATAGGTAGGGTTTGGCGTGTAGCCGCCGGTATAGCCCGCCGCGGTGCTGTAGACCCCCGGCAATTGCCAGAACAGACGCTCGACGCCCCAGAAGCAGCCCATCGCGAACAGCGCTACCTCCATTCCTTCAGGAACGTTGGTCATTGAGTGGCCGTTAACGGCGTGGAGTGTTGCTACCGGCATCGGCGTGTTGCGCCCCGGCAGCGCATCCGCCTGGGCGACAAGATGCGTTTTATCAAATAGACTCACGGTTGGCCTCGCAATTTGTGGTTAAGGTTGTAACGTCGCGTATCTTTTTAGACAATAAACACGCTCAATACGTCTAAATTTAAACATAAGAATTATTTGGGTTACCGTCACTTTTTCAACCCTTAGTTGTTAGGGTTTTGTTAAGCCGTGGAGCGGCACTTGCGTTTCCTTCGGGGGGAAACAAGGATATTCAGGAGAACACGTGCAACAAATCCGCCAGATATGCGTTACCAGCCTTTTGCTGGTCAGCGGGGTCGCCAGCGCAGCGAATGTGCGTTTGCAAGTTGAGGGGTTATCCGGGGAACTGGAAAAAAACGTCCGCGCCCAACTATCCACGATCCAGAGCGATGAGGTCACGCCGGATCGTCGTTTTCGCGCGCGCGTCGATGACGCCATCCGCGAGGGCCTGAAAGCGCTGGGTTACTATGAACCCACCATCGATTTCGATCTGCGTCCGCCGCCCAAAAAAGGGCGTCAGGTGCTGATTGCCAAAGTGACTCCCGGCGAGCCGGTGCGCATTGGCGGCACCGAGGTGATCCTGCGCGGCGGCGCGCGCACCGACCGCGATTACCTGGATCTGCTGAAAACGCGTCCGGCAATTGGCACGGTGCTCAATCACAGTGATTATGACGGCTTCAAAAGCTCGCTCACCAAGGTGGCGCTGCGCAAAGGCTATTTCGATAGCGAGTTCAATAAAAGCCAGCTCGGCGTGTCGCTCGATCGCCATCAGGCTTTCTGGGACATTGACTACAACAGCGGCGAGCGCTACCGCTTTGGCCCGGTAAGCTTTACCGGTTCGCAGATCCGCGAAGAGTACCTGCAAAACCTGGTGCCCTTTAAACAGGGTGATTATTACACCTCGCAGGATTTGGCGGAGCTGAACCGCCGCCTGGCGGCGACCGGCTGGTTTAACTCGGTGGTCGTCGCGCCGCAGTTTGATAAATCACGTAAAACCAAGGTGCTGCCTCTGCAGGGCGTCGTTTCGCCACGCAAAGAGAACACCGTGGAAACCGGGGTCGGCTATTCGACAGACGTCGGGCCGCGCGTGAAAGCAACGTGGAAAAAGCCGTGGATGAACTCCTACGGCCACAGCCTGACCTCCAGCGTTAGCCTCTCCGCGCCGGAACAGCAGCTCGATTTCAGCTATAAAGTCCCGCTATTAAAAAGCCCGCTTGAGCAGTATTACCTGATGCAGGGCGGTTTTAAGCGTACCGACCTTAACGATACCAAGGCCGATTCCACCACCCTGGCGCTGTCGCGCTATTGGGAGATGTCGAGCGGCTGGCAGCGCGCGATTAACCTGCGCTGGAGTCTGGACCACTTTACCCAGGCTAACGTCACCAATACCACTATGCTGCTTTATCCCGGCGTCTCGGTAAACCGCACCCGCTCCCGCGGCGGCCTGATGCCGACCTGGGGCGATTCCCAGCGCTATTCGGTGGACTACTCCAACACCATGTGGGGCTCGGACATTAACTTTATCGTCATGCAGGCGCAGGACGTGTGGATCCGCACCCTCTATGACCGCCACCGCTTCGTGGTGCGCGGCAACCTCGGCTGGATTGAAGCCGATGACTTCAGCAAAGTCCCGCCGGATCTGCGTTTCTTCGCCGGTGGCGACCGCAGCATTCGTGGTTATAAATACAAGTCGATCTCGCCGAAAGATGACGACGGCAAGCTGATCGGTGCGTCAAAGCTGGCGACAGGCTCGCTGGAGTATCAATACAACGTCACCGGAAAATGGTGGGGGGCGATGTTTATTGACAGCGGCGAAGCGGTGAGCGACATCCGTAAAAGCGATTTTAAAACCGGCGCGGGCGTCGGCGTGCGCTGGCAATCGCCGGTCGGGCCGATCAAGCTGGATATCGCCAGACCTATCGGCGACAAAGAAGAACACGGTTTACAGTTTTATATCGGTCTGGGGCCTGAATTATGAATTTATGGAAGAAGATAAGCCTCGGCGTATTACTCTTTTTAGTGTTGCTGATTGGCGCGGTCGGCTTTTTAGTCGGCACTACTACCGGTTTGCATCTGGTACTGAAAGCGGCGGACCGCTGGGTGCCGGGGCTGGAGATCGGCAAGGTTACCGGCGGCTGGCGTGACCTGACCTTACAGAACGTACGCTTCGAACAGCCGGGCGTAGCGGTGACGGCCGGCCAGTTCCATCTCGGCGTCAAGCTGCGCTGCCTGTGGGATAGCAGTCTGTGCGTTAACGATATCTCGCTGCGTGATATCTACGTCGCTATCGATACCAAAAAGATGCCGCCTTCGGCGCCGGTAGAGGAAGAAGATTCCGGCCCGCTGAACCTCTCGACGCCATACCCCATTACCCTCAGCCGCGTGGCGCTGCATAACGTCAATGTCAAAATCGACGACACCGCCGTTTCGCTGCGCGATTTCTCCACCGGCCTGAACTGGCAGGAGAAAAACCTGACACTGACGCCGACCTCGCTGCAGGGGTTACTCATCGCCCTGCCGAAGGTGGCGAAAGTGGCGCAGGAGCAGGTTGTGGAGCCGAAAATTGACCATCCGAAACCGGAAGAGAAGCCTCTCGGCGAGACGATGAAAGATCTGTTCTCGCAGCCGGTGCTGCCGGAAATGGTCGATGTGCATCTGCCGCTGAATCTTAATATTCAGGAGTTCCGCGGCGAACAGCTGCGCCTGACCGGCGATACCGATATGACCGTCTACAACCTGCTGCTGAAGGTCAGCAGCATCGACGGGCAGATGAAACTTGATGCGCTGGACGTCGATTCCGACCAGGGCAAGGTTACCGCTTCCGGCACCGCGCAACTGCAGGATAACTGGCCGGTCGATATTACTCTCGACAGCACGCTGAACATCGACCCGCTGAAAGGCGAGAAGGTGAAGCTGAAAGTAGGCGGCGAGCTGCGTAAAAAACTGCAGGTCGGCGTTGATTTAGCCGGCTCGGTGGCCATGACCCTGCGCGCCGAAGCGCAGCTGGCGGAAGCCGGTCTGCCGCTGAATATGGAAGTGAAGAGTAAGCAGCTGTACTGGCCGTTTACCGGCGAGAAACAGTTCCAGGCGGATGATCTGCAT
Organism: Klebsiella sp. K-3; assembly: GCF_051207495.1. Taxonomy (NCBI): domain Bacteria; kingdom Pseudomonadati; phylum Pseudomonadota; class Gammaproteobacteria; order Enterobacterales; family Enterobacteriaceae; genus Klebsiella; species Klebsiella sp. K-3. The sequence goes on from NZ_JBPNXF010000011.1 coordinate 127,121, forward strand.
CTGAAATTCAGCGGCAAAATGACCGACTACACCATGGCGTTTAGTACCGCGGTGAAAGGACAGTCGCTGCCGCCGGCTAAAATTACCCTTAATGCTAAAGGCAATGAACAGCAGGTGAACCTGGATAAGCTGACCGTAGCGGCGCTGGAGGGGAAAACCGAACTGAAAGCGTTGCTCGACTGGCAGCAGGCGATCAGCTGGCGCGGCGAATTGACCCTCGATGGCATTAATACCGCCAAAGAGGTGCCGGACTGGCCGTCGAAGCTGAACGGGATTATCAAAACCCAGGGTAGCCTGTATGGCAGCAGCTGGCAGATGGCGGTTCCTGAGCTGAAAATTACCGGCAACGTGAAACAGAATAAAGTGGATGTCCACGGCTCGCTGCAGGGTAACAGCTATATGCAGTGGAAAGTGCCTGGACTGCATCTGGCGCTTGGCCCAAACAGCGCCGATGTGAAAGGCGAGCTGGGGGTGAAAGACCTCAATCTCGACGCCACCATCGATGCGCCGCATCTCGATAACGCGTTGCCGGGGCTCGGCGGTACGGCGAAAGGTCTGCTGAAGGTGCGCGGCACCATCGATGCGCCGCAGCTGCTGGCGGATATCACCGCTCGCGCTTTACGCTGGCAGGAACTGACGGTAGCTCAGGTCAACGTCAAAGGCGACGTCAAATCCAGCGACCAGATTGGCGGTAATCTTGACGTACGCGTCGATCGTATCAGCCAGCCGGGCGTTAACATCAGCCTGGTGCAGTTGAATGCCAAAGGGACTGAGAAGCAGCATGATTTACAGCTGCGCGTACAGGGCGAGCCGGTGTCGGGCCAGTTGACGCTGGCGGGCAGCTTCGATCGTAAAGAGGAGCGCTGGAAGGGCACCCTGAGCAATACCCGTTTCCAGACGCCGGTCGGGCCGGTAGCGCTGACGCGCAACATTGCGCTGGATTACCGTAATCAGGAACAGAAAATCAGCATCGGGCCACATTGCTGGAGCAACCCGAATGCCGAGCTGTGCGTACCGCAGACCATCGATGCCGGCGCCAGCGGGCGCGCGGTGGTCAATCTCAACCGTTTCGATCTGGCGATGCTGAAGCCGTTTATGCCGGAGGCGACCCAGGCAAGCGGCGTGTTTAGCGGTAACGCCGATGTGAGCTGGGATACCACCAAAGAGGGGCTGCCGCAGGGCAAAGTCACCCTCAGCGGGCGCAACGTCAAAGTCACCCAGACGGTCAACGACGCACCGCTGCCGGTGGCTTTCGATACGCTTAACCTCAGCGCCGACCTGCATAACAACCGGGCGCAGTTGGGCTGGCTGATACGCCTGACCAACAACGGCCAGCTTGATGGCCAGGTGGAGGTGACCGACCCGCAGGGGCGGCGTAACCTGGGCGGCAACGTCAACATTAGCAACTTCTCGCTGGCGATGATTAACCCGATCTTCGCTCGCGGCGAGAAAGCAGAAGGCAAGCTTAATGCCCGTCTGCGTCTGGGCGGCAACTTACAGAGCCCGCAACTGTTTGGTCAGATGCAGTTGAGCGGCGTTGATATCGACGGCAACTTTATGCCGTTTGATATGCAGCCGAGCCAGCTGGCGATGAACTTCAATGGAACGCGTTCGACCCTGCAGGGGACGGTGAATACCAAACAGGGGCAGATTGCGCTGAGCGGCAACGCCGACTGGACGCAAATCGACAACTGGCGCGCGCAGATTGCGGCGAAGGGCAGCCGGGTGCGCATTACCGTGCCGCCGATGGTCCGCCTGGATGTTTCTCCGGACGTGGTGTTTACCGCCACGCCAAGCCTGTTTAACCTCGATGGCCGCGTTGACGTACCTTGGGCGCGTATTGTGGTGAACGAGGTGCCGGAGAGCGCGGTGGGCGTCTCTTCCGATGAGGTGATGCTGGATAAAGATTTGAAGCCGATTAAGCCGCAGAGCGCCGGTATTCCGATCAACAGCAACCTGACGATTCACGTCGGCAACAACGTGCGTCTGGACGCTTTCGGCCTGAAAGCGCGTCTGACCGGCGATCTGAAAGTGGCGCAGGATAAGCAGGGGCTGGGGCTCAATGGCCAGATCAATATTCCGGAAGGTCGTTTCCACGCTTATGGTCAGGATCTGATCGTGCGTAAAGGCGAGCTGCTGTTCTCCGGGCCGCCGGATCAGCCGCTGCTCAATATCGAAGCGATTCGTAACCCGGAAGCCACCGAAGACGACGTGATCGCCGGCGTTCGCGTCACCGGTTCTGCCGATCAGCCGAAGGCCGAGATCTTCTCCGACCCGGCAATGTCGCAGCAGGAAGCGCTTTCTTATCTGTTACGCGGTCAGGGTTTAGGCAGCGAACAGAGCGATAGTGCGGCGATGACCTCAATGCTTATTGGAATGGGGGTTGCACAAAGTGGTCAGGTTGTGGGTAAAATCGGCGAGACGTTTGGCGTAAGCAATTTGGCGCTGGATACCCAGGGGGTAGGCGACTCCTCCCAGGTGGTAGTCAGCGGCTATGTGCTGCCAGGTCTTCAGGTAAAATACGGCGTCGGCATCTTCGACTCTTTGGCGACGCTTACTCTGCGTTATCGCCTGATGCCTAAGCTATATATGGAAGCGGTGTCTGGCGTAGACCAGGCTCTCGATTTGCTCTATCAGTTTGAGTTTTAGCAATGCGAATATTTGTTTACGGCAGTTTACGACGCAAACAAGGCAACAGCCACTGGATGACCAACGCCCAGTTGCTGGGCGCTCATAGTGTCGACGATTATCAGCTGTACAGCCTGGGCCACTATCCAGGCGCGGTGCCGGGCGAGGGCACAGTACATGGTGAAGTGTATCGTATCGACGCATCGACGCTGGCCGAGCTGGATGCGCTGCGCACCAAGGGCGGTGAATACGCGCGCCATCTGATCCAAACGCCTTACGGCAGCGCGTGGATGTATGTCTACCAGCGCTCCGTCGAGGGGTTTGCGCAGATTGAGAGCGGAAACTGGTTGGACAGAGACCAGTAATTGAAAACGGCAACGCCACCTTCGGGTGGCGTTGTTTTTTGGCCGTCTGAAACCAGAACAGGCCCATACAAAAACACCGCCCGGAGGCGGTGTTTTTTATGCTGGATAAACAGAATTACTTCTGTTTAGCGCGCTCGAAGGAAGCAACGATTTCAGCTTTAGCCGCTTCAGCGTTGTCCCAACCGTCGACTTTAACCCACTTGCCTTTTTCCAGATCTTTGTAGTGCTCGAAGAAGTGAGTGATCTGGGCTTTCAGCAGTTCCGGCAGGTCGTTCACATCTTTGATGTGATCGTATTCTTTGCTCAGCTTGGTGTGCGGAACCGCAACCAGCTTGGCATCTTCACCGGATTCGTCGGTCATTTTCAGTACGCCAACCGGACGGCAGCGGATAACTGAACCAGGTTCCAGCGGGTACGGAGTTGGGACCAGCACGTCAACCGGGTCGCCGTCCAGAGACAGGGTGTGGTTGATGTAGCCGTAGTTGCACGGATAGAACATCGCAGTGGACATGAAACGGTCAACAAACAGCGCGCCGCTCTCTTTGTCAACTTCGTATTTGATTGGGTCTGCGTTAGCTGGGATTTCGATAACGACGTAGATGTCTTCCGGCAGCTCTTTGCCCGCAGGTACGTTGAGTAAGCTCATGTCTGTTTCCTTTAAAAATGTTTGGCAAACAAGTGCCCGGTATTATAGCCAACTCACATCGAATGTCTTCGCTTCTTTTTGCCTTGATACAGGAGGAAGCGTCTGAATTTCTCTTCCTCAGATAACCCTAAAATCCATAAAGATAGCCACATTCTGAATAAATTTGTGTAACCGTTTTCAATGTCGCAAACGGCGGTTATCCAGAAGGTAAATTTTCGTCATTGGCGCAGGGCATGCCGTTGGGCGGGAAGCCTTATCGCCGCTCAGCTCAGACAAATCGCACCACTTAACATTTTATTTACTTTTTCGAAGTGTGATGTAACGCATTCAGTTACATAACGGATTGTCTATAGTTTGTTCGCAGGTGAGCATTTAACCAACAATAACCCTACGAGGAACATCTTATGTGGAAGCGCTTACTTCTCGTCACCGCGGTTTCGGCAGCTATGTCGTCTATGGCGATGGCCGCCAACCTGACCGTAGGATTTTCGCAGGTCGGCTCTGAATCGGGCTGGCGCGCGGCCGAAACGAATGTTGCTAAGGAAGAAGCGGCGAAGCGTGGTATCACCCTGAAGATTGCCGACGGTCAGCAAAAACAGGAAAACCAGATTAAAGCCGTGCGCTCGTTCATTGCCCAGGGCGTGGACGCGATCTTTATCGCGCCGGTCGTGGCGACTGGCTGGGAGCCGGTGCTAAAAGAAGCGAAAGAGGCCAATATCCCGGTGTTCCTCCTCGACCGTTCGATCGACGTTAAAGATAAGTCGCTGTATATGACCACGGTCACCGCCAACAACGTGCTGGAAGGCCAGCTGATTGGCGACTGGTTGGTGAAAACCGTCGATGGCAAGCCGTGTAACGTCGTGGAGCTCCAGGGCACCGTGGGCGCCAGCGTCGCTATCGATCGTAAGAAAGGCTTCGCCGAGGCGATTGCCAAAGCGTCCAACATCAAGATTATCCGCTCGCAGTCCGGCGACTTCACCCGCAGTAAGGGGAAAGAGGTGATGGAGAGCTTTATCAAAGCGGAGAATAACGGTAAGAACATCTGCATGGTCTACGCCCATAACGATGACATGGTCATCGGCGCGATTCAGGCCATCAAAGAGGCCGGTCTGAAGCCGGGCAAAGATATCCTCACCGGGTCTATCGACGGCGTGCCGGATATCTATAAAGCCATGATCGCCGGCGAGGCGAATGCCAGCGTTGAGCTGACGCCGAATATGGCCGGTCCGGCGTTTGATGCGCTGGAAAAATACAAAAAAGACGGCACCCTGCCTGAGAAGCTGACCATTACCAAATCGACCCTTTATCTGCCGGATACGGCAAAAGAAGAGTTAGAGAAGAAGAAAAATATGGGTTACTGAGCCTTCATGAAAATGCCGGGGGCGCTACGCTTGCCCGGCCTACATTTCGCTCTTTTGTAGGCCGGATAAGCGCAGCGCCATCCGGCGTGATGCAGGGGGAACCATGACCACCGACCAATACCAGGAGATCCTTCGTACCGAAGGACTCAGCAAATTCTTCCCCGGCGTGAAGGCGCTGGATAACGTTAATTTCAGCCTGCGGCGCGGCGAAATCATGGCTCTGTTGGGCGAAAACGGCGCCGGAAAATCGACGCTGATTAAAGCGCTCACCGGCGTGTATCATGCCGACCGCGGGGCGATTTGGCTGGAAGGGCAGCAAATATCGCCGAAAAACACCGCTCACGCTCAGCAGTTGGGTATCGGTACCGTTTACCAGGAAGTTAACCTGCTGCCGAATATGTCGGTGGCGGATAATTTGTTTATTGGCCGCGAGCCGAAGCGCTTTGGTCTGCTGCGGCGCAAAGAGATGGAAAAACGCGCTACCGCGCTGATGGCCTCTTACGGCTTCTCGCTCGACGTGCGCGAACCGCTGAATCGTTTTTCGGTGGCGATGCAGCAAATCGTCGCTATCTGCCGGGCCATCGACCTGTCGGCGAAAGTGTTGATCCTCGATGAACCAACCGCCAGTCTCGACACTCAGGAAGTGGAAATGCTATTCACCCTGATGCGTCAGCTGCGCGATAACGGCGTCAGCCTGATTTTTGTGACCCATTTTCTCGACCAGGTCTATGCCGTCAGCGACCGTATTACCGTGCTGCGCAACGGCAGTTTTGTCGGCTGTCGGGAGACCCGCGAGCTGCCGCAAATCGAACTGGTCAAAATGATGCTCGGCCGCGAGCTGGACCATCAGGCGCTGCAGCGCGCCGGGCGCACGCTGCTCAGCGATAAGCCGGTGGCGGCATTTGAAGATTTTGGCAAGAAGGGCACGATTGCGCCGTTTACTCTGCAGGTGCGGCCGGGCGAGATCGTCGGCCTGGCCGGGCTGTTGGGATCCGGGCGCACCGAAACGGCGGAGGTCATTTTCGGCATCAAGCCCGCCGACAGCGGTAAAGCGTGGATCAAGGGCAAGCCGCAAACGCTGCGCTCGCCGCATCAGGCCTCCTGCCTCGGCATTGGTTTTTGTCCTGAAGACCGTAAAACCGACGGCATCATCGCCGCCGCCTCGGTACGGGAAAATATCGTGCTGGCGCTACAGGCGCAGCGCGGCTGGCTGCGGCCGATCCCGCGCCGCGAACAACATGAGATTGCCGAACGCTTTATTCGCCAGTTAGGTATCAGGACGCCCAGCGCCGAACAGCCGATCGAATTTCTCTCCGGCGGTAACCAGCAGAAGGTATTGTTGTCGCGCTGGCTGCTGACCAAACCCCAGTTCCTGATCCTCGATGAGCCGACGCGCGGTATCGACGTCGGCGCCCACGCTGAGATTATTCGCCTGATAGAAACCCTCTGCGCCGATGGTCTGGCGCTGCTGGTTATATCCTCGGAGCTTGAAGAACTGGTGGGCTACGCTGACCGGGTGATCATCATGCGCGATCGCCAGCAGGTGGCGGAAATCCCCCTTGCCGAGCTGTCGGTCCCGGCGATCATGAACGCGATTGCGGCATAAGGAGCCCAGCATGATGCCCAGAACCGTACCACAAAGCGGACAGCCAAAACGGCGCTATAGCTGGCCGAAAGGGATGCCGCAAATTATCGCTCTCCTGCTGGTATTAGCGGTGGATAGCCTGGTGGCGCCGCATTTCTTCCAGGTGCTACTGCAGGATGGGCGGCTGTTTGGCAGCCCGATTGACATTCTCAACCGGGCGGCGCCGGTGGCACTGCTGGCGATTGGCATGACGCTGGTCATCGCCACCGGCGGCATCGATCTGTCGGTCGGCGCGGTGATGGCTATCGCCGGGGCGACCGCTGCCTCGATGACCGTCGCCGGGCACAGCCTGCCGGTGGTGCTGCTCGCCGCATTGGGCGCAGGCGCGCTGGCTGGCCTGTGGAACGGCATTCTGGTGGCCGTGCTGAAGATCCAGCCCTTCGTGGCCACGCTTATCCTGATGGTAGCCGGACGCGGCGTCGCGCAGCTGATTACCTCCGGGCAGATTGTCACCTTTGATTCGCCGGCGCTTTCCTGGCTCGGTAGCGGATCGCTGCTGTTGCTACCGACGCCGGTGATTATCGCCGTCGCAACGCTGCTGCTGTTCTGGCTGTTTACCCGCCGGACCGCGCTCGGCATGTTTATTGAAGCGGTGGGGATCAATATCCGCGCGGCGAAAAATGCCGGAGTGAATACCCGCATTGTGGTGATGCTGGCCTATGTGCTGAGCGGCATCTGTGCGGCGATTGCCGGGATTATTGTGGCGGCGGATATTCGCGGCGCCGACGCCAACAACGCCGGATTATGGCTGGAGCTGGACGCCATCCTGGCGGTGGTGATCGGCGGCGGTTCGCTGATGGGCGGGCGCTTTAATCTGCTGCTGTCGGTGGTGGGGGCGCTGATTATCCAGGGGATGAACACCGGGATTTTACTCTCCGGTTTCCCGCCGGAGCTCAACCAGGTGGTGAAAGCGGTGGTGGTGCTGTGCGTACTGATCGTTCAGTCGCCGCGCTTTATCGGTCTACTGAAAGGGGTACGCGGCCGTGATAAAACGTAATTTACCTTTGATGATTACCCTCGCGGTATCCGTGCTGGGCTATCTCTACTGCCTGACCCAGTTTCCGGGTTTTGCGTCGACGCGGGTGATTTGCAATATCCTGACCGATAACGCTTTCCTTGGGATCATCGCCGTCGGCATGACCTTCGTGATCCTCAGCGGCGGTATCGATCTGTCGGTCGGGTCGGTGATTGCCTTCACCGGCGTGTTTCTGGCCAAAGCGATCGGCTTTTGGGGGATCTCGCCGCTGCTGGCTTTCCCGCTGGTACTGGCCATGGGCTGCGCCTTCGGCGCGTTTATGGGGTTGCTGATCGATGCGCTAAAAATCCCGGCATTTATCATCACCCTCGCCGGCATGTTTTTCCTGCGTGGGGTTAGCTATCTGGTCTCGGAAGAGTCGATTCCCATTAACCACCCGCTGTATGACACTCTGTCCGGGCTGGCGTGGACCATCCCTGGCGGCGGCCGCCTGAGCGCGATGGGGCTGCTGATGCTGCTGGTGGTGGTGCTGGGAATTTTCCTCGCCCACCGTACCCGTTTTGGCAATCAGGTCTACGCGATCGGTGGCAACGCCACGTCGGCCAATTTGATGGGCATTTCCACGCGTAGCACCACCATTCGCATCTATATGCTGTCGACCGGCCTGGCGACGCTTGCCGGCATTGTCTTCTCTATCTACACCCAGGCGGGCTACGCGCTGGCGGGCGTCGGCGTGGAACTAGATGCCATCGCTTCGGTGGTGATAGGCGGCACGCTGCTGAGCGGCGGCGTCGGAACGGTACTGGGGACGCTGTTCGGCGTGGCGATTCAGGGGCTTATTCAGACCTACATCAACTTTGACGGTACGCTCAGTTCATGGTGGACGAAGATTGCCATCGGCATTCTGCTGTTTATCTTCATTGCGCTGCAGCGCGGGCTGACGGTGCTGTGGGAAAATCGCCAGAATGCGGCGGTGACTCGCGTGGGTGGGGTGGTGAATCGCTGACAGGGAACTCCCTTCCCGCAAGGCGGGAAGGGAAGGCAGAACTTAAGCGTCCGGGAACTCTTTAATGAAGTTCTCGACGTCTTCTACCATGTGGTCGTTGCCGACGAAGAACGAACGGCGCTGGTGCAGGCTTTCCGGGATGATATCGAGAATACGCTCTTTACCATCGCTGGCTTTGCCGCCAGCCTGTTCCGCCAGCATCGCCATCGGGTTGCATTCGTACAGTAAACGCAGTTTACCTTGCGGGTGGCTGGCGGTGCTCGGATACAGGTAGATGCCGCCTTTCAGCAGGTTACGGTGGAAGTCAGCCACCAGAGAACCGATATAGCGCGAGGTGTACGGGCGCTGGGTCTCTTTATCTTCTTCCTGACAGTACTTGATGTATTTCTTCACGCCCATCGGGAACTTGATGTAGTTACCTTCGTTGATGGAATAGGTTTTGCCTTTCTCCGGGAAGCGCATCCGCTCCTGGCTCAGGCAGAAGACGCCGAGTGACGGGTCGTAAGTAAAGGCGTGCACGCCGCAGCCGGTGGTGTAGACCAGCATGGTGGAGGAGCCGTAAACCACATAACCCGCGGCAACCTGTTTGTTACCCGGCTGCAGGAAGTCTTCTTCGGTGACCGGCGTCCCGACCGGTGTGACGCGGCGGTAGATAGAAAAGATAGTCCCCACGGAGACGTTAACGTCAATGTTGGAGGAGCCATCCAGCGGATCCATCAGCACAACGTATTTGGCGTGTTCGCACCCTTCGAAGACCACGATTTCATCTTCTTCTTCCGAGGCGATACCGGCGACGATATCACGTGCGCGCAGTGCAGCTTTTAATTTTTCATTCGCGAACAGGTCCAGCTTCTGCTGAACTTCACCCTGAACGTTTTCCGCACCGCTGGCACCCAGGATATCGACCAGACCGGCCTTATTGATATCGCGGTGGATGATCTTGGCGCCCAATTTTATTGCCGACAACAAAGCAGTCAGCTCACCGGTAGCGTGGGAGAACTCGTGCTGCTTTTCGACAATAAATTCACCTAACGTTTTCATAACTCGTTCCCTGCATTTTTATGTTGAGTAAAACGAACGCAACAATCTTAACAAATAATAAAAAAACTGCGCACAGGTGAATCGCGCCAGCAAATGCAGATTTGCCTGAAATGCATTTCTCAGGGGGCCTACATATGGGTAAAATGCGGGTCAGATTAATGAGGGAAGTAACGAATGCGCATTCATATTTTAGGAATCTGTGGCACGTTTATGGGGGGGCTGGCAATGCTGGCACGTTCCCTCGGGCATCAAGTAACCGGCTCGGATGCTAACGTTTATCCGCCAATGAGCACCCTGCTGGAAAACCAGGGCATCGATCTGATTCAGGGCTATGACGCCAGCCAACTGGACCCGCAGCCGGACCTGGTGATTATCGGCAACGCTATGACCCGCGGTAATCCGTGCGTCGAAGCGGTGCTGGAAAACAACATTCCGTACATGTCCGGCCCGCAGTGGCTGCACGACTTCGTTCTGCGCGACCGCTGGGTGCTGGCCGTCGCCGGTACTCACGGTAAAACCACCACCGCCGGCATGGCGACGTGGATCCTCGAAGCCTGCGGCTATAAGCCGGGCTTCGTTATCGGCGGCGTACCGGGGAACTTCGATGTTTCCGCACGCCTGGGCGACAGCCCGTTCTTCGTGATTGAAGCCGACGAATATGACTGCGCCTTCTTCGACAAGCGTTCCAAGTTCGTTCACTACTGCCCGCGCACGCTGATCCTCAATAACCTTGAGTTTGACCATGCGGATATCTTTGACGACCTGAAAGCGATTCAGAAACAGTTCCACCACCTGGTGCGCATCGTGCCGGGCAAAGGCAAAATTATTCTGCCGGAGAGCGACATCAACCTGAAGCAGGTGATGGCGATGGGCTGCTGGAGCGAACAGGAGCTGGTGGGCGAGCAGGGGCACTGGCAGGCGAAGAAACTCAATGCCGATGCCTCGCAGTGGGAAGTCCTGCTCGACGGCGAAAAAGTCGGCGAAGTGAACTGGGCGCTGGTCGGCGAACATAATATGCACAACGGCCTGATGGCGATTGCCGCGGCGCGTCATGTCGGCGTGGTGCCGGCGGATGCCGCTAACGCGCTGGGCAGCTTTATCAACGCCCGCCGCCGCCTTGAACTACGCGGCGAAGCCAACGGCGTGACCGTCTACGACGATTTTGCCCACCATCCGACGGCCATTCTCGCGACGCTGCAGGCGCTGCGCGGCAAAGTCGGCGGCACCGCGCGTATTCTGGCGGTGCTGGAGCCGCGTTCCAACACCATGAAAATGGGCGTCTGCAAAGACGATCTGGCGCCGTCTCTCGGCCGCGCCGATGAAGTCTTCCTGCTACAGCCGCAGCATATCCCGTGGCAGGTGGCGGAAGTGGCGGAAGCCTGCGTTCAGCCGGCGCACTGGAGCGCCGACGTCGATACGCTGGTGGACATGATCGTGAAAACCGCGCATCCGGGTGACCATATTCTGGTGATGAGCAACGGCGGCTTCGGCGGCATTCATCAGAAGCTGCTGGATAAACTGGCGCAAAAAGCGGTCGCGGCAGAATAAGCGCGAACGCTTCCGGTTACTGCCCTCCGCGTGAGGGCAGTTTTGTTTTTGCCACCAGGGATTGTGTGATGCTGACCTGTGAAAGAGTACTTTCTACCGACTCGCCCCATTTCGCCACGCTTGACGCGCTGTACGCCCGCGCCTTTCCGTGGCACGAACAGCGCGAAAGCGACGCCAAACTTCAGGCGCTGAGCAACCCGCACTATGCGTTGGAAGCGTGGTTTGATGACGGGGGATTTATTGGCCTGAGCGGCTGCTGGCAGTTTGCCGGTTATAGCTATATCGAACATCTGGCGATTGATGACACCCTGCGTTCGCGCGGTTATGGCAAACAGCTGCTGGCGCAGATCCTGACGCGCGCGCCGCTGACCATTCTGGAAATCGATCCGCTCACCAGCGAAATCGCCCATAAACGGCTGCGCTTTTACCAGTCGATGGGATTCCATGCCAATGCCTGGGCGCACCGCCATCCGACCTATCATCAAGGGATCGACGATCATGAACTGCTGGTATTGAGCTATCCGCAACCGATCGATGTGGCGCAGTATCAGCAGTTTGCCCGCGATTTAGGGCGAGAGGTGATGGGGTAGCCCGGATAAGGCGCAACGCGCCGCCATCCGGGAGATGGCGGTTAGCGTGGGAATTAGCCTTCGTTTTCGGCCAGTTCGCGCAGATACTGGAAGATCAGGCGCGCGGATTTTGGCGGCTTGTTGCCTTCTTTCTCTTTTTTGGCATTGCGGATCAGTGAGCGCAGCTGCTGACGGTCAGCGTCTGGCCACAGGTTCAATACCTCTACGACCGCATCATCGCCATTATCAATCAGGCGATCGCGGATTTGTTCCAGCTTATGGAACAGCGCCACCTGCTGGTTGTGACGGTTCTTCAGCTTATCCAGCGCCTGGCGAATCGGATCGACGTCGCGGTTACGCAGCATTTTACCAATCAGCTGCAGCTGGCGGCGGCGGCCTTCTTTCTTGATACGCTGGGCGAGTTCAATGGCGTCGCGCAGGTCGGTATCGAGCGGCAGCTTATCCAGCGCGTTCTTACCAAGGTCTACCATTTCCGCGCCAAGACGCTTCAGTTCTTCCGCATCGCGCTTAATTTCACTCTTGCTGACCCAGATAATTTCATCATCTTCATCTTCAACGTCATCACCGGGCACGTCGTCGAGCCAGTCTTCGGGCTGCTTTGTCATCTCAGGCTCCTTAAAAAAGAGGCTAATGTTACCAGTTAAGGCGCGCACTGAAAAACGGTTCTCTGTTAGACTTCAGTTAACTCCTTCTTACATTATGGCATTAGCAATGAAAGTCATCTCTCAAGTTGCACAGCAGCGTAAGACGCTGGAAGAAGCCGTTAGTACGGCACTGGAACTGGCGGCAGGCAAATCCGACGGTGCGGAAGTCTCCGTCAGCAAGACCACCGGCATCGGCGTCAGCACCCGCTACGGTGAGGTGGAGAATGTTGAATTCAATAGCGACGGCGCGCTCGGCATCACCGTTTATCATCAAAACCGTAAAGGCAGCGCCTCTTCGACCGACCTGAGCCCGGACGCTATCGCCCGTACCGTGCAGGCGGCGCTGGATATCGCGCGTTACACCTCGCCGGACCCGTTTGCCGGCGTGGCGGATAAAGAACTGCTGGCCTTTGACGCCCCGGATCTGGACCTGTTCCATCCGGCGGAGGTCTCCCCCGATGAAGCCATCGAGCTGGCGGCCCGCGCCGAGCAGGCCGCCCTGCAGGCCGACAAACGTATCACCAATACCGAAGGCGGCAGCTTCAACAGCCACTATGGAATTAAAGTGTTCGGTAACAGCTATGGCATGCTCCAGAGCTATTGCTCTACCCGCCACTCGCTCTCCAGCTGCGTGATTGCCGAAGAAAACGGCGATATGGAACGCGACTACGCCTACACCATTGGCCGCGCCCTTGGCGATTTACAGACCCCGGAGTGGGTCGGCAACGAATGCGCCCGCCGCACTTTGTCGCGCCTGGCGCCGCGTAAGCTGTCGACGATGAAAGCGCCGGTTATCTTCGCCAACGAAGTGGCTACCGGGCTGTTTGGCCACCTGGTTGGGGCGATCGCCGGCGGCGCGGTCTACCGTAAATCGACCTTCCTCCTCGACTCCCTCGGCAAACAGATCCTGCCGGAGTGGCTGACCATCGAAGAACATCCGCATCTGCTGAAGGGGCTGGCCTCCACGCCGTTCGACAGCGAAGGCGTGCGCACCGAACGTCGCGACATCATCAAAGACGGCGTGCTGACCCAGTGGCTGCTCACTAACTACTCCGCGCGTAAGCTGGGTATGAAAAGCACCGGCCACGCCGGCGGCATCCATAACTGGCGCATCAACGGCCGCGGCCTGAGTTTTGCAAAGATGCTTAAAGAGATGGGCACCGGGCTTGTGGTCACCGAATTGATGGGGCAGGGTGTCAGTGGCGTGACCGGCGACTACTCGCGCGGCGCATCCGGTTTCTGGGTAGAAAACGGCGAAATTCAGTATCCGGTCAGTGAGATCACCATCGCCGGAAATCTGAAAGAAATGTGGCGTAATATTGTCACCGTCGGCGACGATATCGAAACGCGCAGCAATATTCAGTGTGGTTCCGTACTGCTGCCGGAAATGAAAATCGCCGGTCAATGACCTGTGTGCCGGGCGCGTCCTGCCGCGCCCGCTTGATATCTTCATAATAAAAAGGAAGTGAGCAATGCGTAAAAAACTGTTAGCGATGCTGGCCGTCTCTGCTTTTGCGCTCGGTTCGGCATCGGCGTTCGCCGACCTTGGCGAAGACATGGACACCCTTGCGGAAAACCTGCAGGTGGTACAGAAAACCTCAGACATTGGCGAGCTGAAAGCGGCGCTGAATAAGATGCGTACCGCTGCGGTTGACGCCCAGAAAGAGACGCCGCCAAAACTGGAAGGCAAAGCGGCCGATAGCCCGGAGATGAAAGATTTCCGCCACGGTCTGGAGACGTTGGTCGGCCAGATCGACGGCGCGCTGAAGTTAGCTGACGCCGGTAAGCTGAAAGAGGCGCAGGCCGCCGCGGAGGACTTCAAAACTACCCGCAATACCTACCATAAGAAGTATCGCTAATCGCCGTTTTCGGGAGGCGTCAGCCGATGTCTCCCGCCTAAAAACCTACCTGTATCACATTTTTCCCTTTTCTTTTTCCGGTCTTTTTCCGCTCAACCTCGAGCATTGTTGTGATGCGTATCACGTCATATCGCCTGTTTTTACATTTATCCGGTGAATATGTGGAGTCGATCACCTAAGCCTTCTCCCTTTCCACTTCGAAGTGGAAAACAACTCGCTACAAACTCCTGACCCCCGGCGCTACTTTGGATTCCAGAGACATCAGCGGGGTAACACAAGTGAATAACGGAGCGGTAATAAACGACGTAGGGGAGCAGGCGGCGCAGACCGAACGCCTGGCTGACAAGATGTTACAGCAGGTCTTCGCCCTGTTAAGCCGTCACGACATCGTCCCTAACGACGTTCAGGAGCAAATGCTGACTTCCCACGTGCGGGCCATGGCCCACCGGTCAATCAGCGGCGAACCGCTACCGGAAGTGGATGCCAGTCTGTTCGAAGAAATTTCTGAAGATTCAATGATGCTGGCCCGCGAAGTGGTCGCACAGTTCGGCAACCTGCCTGATGAAGAGGCCTGGTTGTTGTCCGTCCACTTCGAAGTCGCAAAAGAAAACCTGTAAGGAGCAAAACATGGAACAAATCACCGTAGTTATTGGCGACCGTCTGGGTAAAGGACAAAAAGTCGCGGCAGGCGCAGAAAAAGCCGGCGCACGTGCAGTGGTCGTCCCTGGCGTTGCTGCAGACATGAAACTTGGCGACATGATGAAAGCGGAAAACGCCTCTTTCGGCATCTCCTTCTGCGGCAGCGGCGGCGCAGGCGCTATCACCGCGCAGACCAAGTACGGCTACAAAGCAAAATACGGCATGCGTTCTATTGAAGAGGGCGTCACCGCCATCAACGAAGGCTGCAACGTGCTGGGCTTCGGCTTCATGGATAAAGAAGAGCTGGGCGAGCGTCTGGTTGAAGCCTGGAAAAAGAAATACGGCGCATAAGTATGAAAGAGCAATTCACCACCACGGTGAGGGTTGCAGGCAAAGGCGAAAGCAAATCACGGGCCTTCGCCGATGCCCTGAACCATGTGCAGGCTGCGGTGATGAAGTCATCATCGCGCATCCTACTGCGTATTGAGCCACAGGACGTGACGGTTGTTCATGCGCGCGAAGCGGTACGAAAAGAGGCGTTTCTGTTCATCTTTTTGCGCCGTGAACGACGGACCTACAGCGTGGAGCTGGACGTCACCGTCAACGTGACCGCCATCGATCTCGATAAAGTGGATTTCGTCACGCAAACCTGATTGTTACCAAAGGGTCAGATTATGTTCCTGATAATTTTAATAAAATCGCTCATCATCGGCGGCCTGGTCGGCGTCGGCGTGGGCGCCGGAGCGGCACGCATGTTTCACGCGCCCACCACGCAAGGGATGGGGGCGTTTCGTACCTTGGGCGAGCTGAATTCCTGCGAAGGCGATCCGGCTTCTCACTTCTCTTTTGGTCTCGGCTTCTTCTTTAACGCCTGGGCCTCTTCCGTTGCAGCAGGCTCCTTCACCCAAGACGTTGACCACCGCATTATCCCGAACTGGGGCGCGGCGGCGTTGATGGTGAAAAATCGTAACGTTGGCGAAACGCTACACGATCCGAAAAAAATGGCGATTGCCTGCGGCATCATCGGCATGATCGTCGTCGCCTTCCTTAACCTGACCGCCTCTTCCGTACCGGAAGCGCTGCAGGTCACCGCCGTTAAGGTATTGGTTCCGGCGGCAAACCTGCTGGTGAACACCGTGATGCCGGTGATTTTCTGGCTGGCGGCTATTGATGCCGGTAAGAAATCAGGCTTCTGGGCGACGATTTTCGGCGGCGCGGCGCAGCTGATTATGGGTAACGCCGTACCGGGTCTGGTACTGGGGATCCTGATCGGTAAAGGCGTAGAAGAGAGCGGCTGGAACCGGGTAACCAAAGTGATGATGATCGCCATTGTCGCGCTGTTTGTCCTCAGCGGCTTCTTCCGCGGCTTCGACATGAAGATGCTCGAATCCTTCCATCTGACCGTGCCGAACTGGCTGGACATGATCCACAACTCACTCAGCGGCAAGTAACGGGAGCCTGATAATGGAACAGAATAAAGGTTTTTGGTATGCCGACTGGTCGTTCCCGATCTTTGTTGGCCTGCTCTCCTCCGGCGTCTTCGCCGGGACGCACATGTACTATCTGTACGGCATCGGCGCCTTTAACGAAGTGGCCTTCGTGGCGATGTTGAAGGCAGGGATTGATACCGGCGCGTACGGCGCGGTGGCGGCATTCGGCGCGAGCTTCCTGTTCGCCCGCATCATCGAAGGTTCGCTGGTGGGGATTCTGGATATCGGCGGCGCCATTCAGACCGGTATCGGCCTCGGCGTACCGGCGCTGCTGCTCGGCGCGGGCTTTGTCTTCCCGGTGGCGAACTTCGCCGCGTCGCTGGCAACCGGCCTGATCCTCGGCCTGGCGGTCGGCTACATCATCATTCTGGCGCGTAAGTTCACCATCAACCAGAGCGACTCTACCTACGGCGCTGACGTGATGATGGGGGCCGGTAACGCCTCCGGCCGCTTCCTCGGTCCATTGATCATCCTCAGCGCGATGACGGCGTCTATTCCTATTGGGATTGGTTCTTTGGTTGGCGCACTGCTGTTCTACATCTGGCAGAAACCGATCACCGGCGGCGCCATCCTCGGCGCGATGATCCTCGGTTCCATCTTCCCGATTGCGATTAGCTAATTGCCCGATGGCGCTGCGCTTATTGGCCTACAAGTCAGCGCGATTTGTAGGCCCGATAAGGCGGTACGCCGCCATCCGGCAACAGATTCACTCTTTCATCAGGAGATAGCTATGTTTGATTTACTCCTGCGCCGTGCGCGCCTCGTCGACGATACCCTGACTGATATCGCCATCCAGGACGGGAAAATCGCGGCGCTGGGCGAGATTAGCGCGCCCTCCCGTAAAACCATTGAGCTGAACGGCAACGTTTACGTCAGCGCTGGCTGGATTGACTCTCACGTTCACTGCTACCCGAATTCACCGATTTATCACGATGAGCCGGATAGCGTCGGCATCGCCACCGGCGTCACCACCGTGATCGATGCCGGCAGCACCGGCGCCGACGACGTTGATGACTTCTATCAACTGACCCGCAAAGCGGCGACGGAAGTTTATGCGTTGCTCAACATCTCCCGCGTCGGGCTGATTGCGCAGAATGAGCTGGCGAATATGGCCAATATCGACGCCGCCGCGGTGCAGCAGGCGGTGCAGCGTCATCCTGACTTTATCGTCGGCCTGAAGGCGCGGATGAGCAGCAGCGTCGTCGGCGAAAACGGCATTACGCCGCTGGCGCGCGCCAAGGCCATTCAGCAGGAAAACGGCGATCTGCCGCTGATGGTGCACATCGGCAATAACCCGCCGAACCTCGATGAAATCGCCGATCTGCTGAGCAGCGGCGACATCATTACCCACTGCTATAACGGCAAGCCGAACCGTATTCTTAATCCTGCCGGCGAGCTGCGCAGCTCCATTACTCGCGCTCTGCAGCGCGGCGTGCGACTCGATGTCGGCCACGGTACCGCCAGTTTCAGCTTTGAAGTGGCGCGGCGGGCAATTGCGATGGGCATTCTGCCGCACACCATTAGCTCCGATATTTACTGCCGTAACCGTATCGATGGCCCGGTGCGCTCGCTGGCGCTAGTGATGTCGAAATTCCTCGCCATCGGCATGACCCTGCCGCAGGTGATTGACTGCGTGACCGTCAGCGCCGCCGAGGGGCTGCGCCTGGCGCGTAAAGGGCGCCTCGAAGTGGGCTTTGATGCCGATTTAACGCTATTTAGCCTGCAGCATCAGCCCACGTTGCTGGTGGATGCCGAAAAAGAGAGCCTGCAGGCTGACAACATTCTGGTGCCGCTGGCCGCGATTCGCGCGGGCAAGGGCTATCTGACCGAACAAGGGAGCGCGGAACATGCCTTCGATTTTTGAGAAATACCATTTAAAACAAGTTATTAATACTTCAGGCCGGATGACGGCGCTGGGCGTCTCCACGCCGCGCCCGGAAGTGGTTGAAGCCGCGATGGCCGGTATGAACCAGTACTTTGAAATGAAAGACCTGGTGAATAAAACCGGCGAGTACATCGCCAAACTGCTGGATGTGGAAGGGGCGACCGTTGTCTCCTGCGCGTCGGCGGGGATTGCCCAGTCGGTCGCAGCGGTGCTGGTGAAAGACAGCGACTGGCTGCTGGAGAACCTGCACGTTACGCCAGTTGAGAATAACGAAATCGTGTTGCCGAAAGGGCATAACGTCAACTTCGGCGCGCCGGTTGGCACCATGGTGGCGCTGGGCGGCGGTAAGCTGGTGGAGGCGGGCTACGCCAACGAATGTTCTGCCCAACAGCTGGCGGCGGCGATCACTCCGCGCACCGCGGCGATTCTGTATATCAAATCCCACCACTGCGTGCAAAAAAGCATGCTTAACGTCGCGCAGGCCGCGGAAGTAGCGCGCCAGCATAACTTACCGCTGATCGTCGATGCGGCGGCGGAAGAAGATCTGCAGTGCTACTACCGCATGGGCGCCGACCTGGTTATCTACAGCGGCGCGAAAGCGATTGAAGGGCCGACCAGCGGGCTGGTGATTGGCAAAACCCAGTACGTTGAATGGGTTAAACGCCAGTCGATGGGAATTGGCCGCGCGATGAAAGTGGGAAAAGAGGGCATTCTCGGCCTGACCTGCGCCATTGAACACTACCTGACGGCGACCAAAGAGAGCGGCCAGCAGATGGTAGCCAAGATGACGCCGTTTATCGAACAGCTCAACACTCTCAACGGCGTGACCGCGCGGGTGGTGTGGGATAGCGCGGGCCGCGATATCGCTCGTGCCGAAATTAAATTTGATGAAGCGACCACCGGCGTGAATACCGGCGATCTGGTTAACGCGCTGAAGCAGGGCGAATACGCCATTTACTTCCGCGGCTATAAAGCGAATGAAGGCATTATTGAAGCCGATGTCCGCAGCGTGAACGCGCAACAGCTGGATGTGGTCGCTCGCCGCATCGCAGAAGTTCTGAATAAGGAGAAAAAAGCATGAAACTGACCCCAAACTTTTACCGTGACCGCGTGTGTCTGAACGTACTGGCGGGCAGCAAAGACAACGCCCGTGAAATTTACGACGCGGCGGAAGGTCACGTACTGGTTGGCGTGCTCTCCAAAAACTATCCGGACGTCGCCAGCGCGGTGGCCGATATGCGTGAATACGCGAAGCTGATTGATAACGCGCTCTCCGTCGGGCTGGGCGCAGGCGACCCAAACCAGTCGGCGATGGTGAGCGAGATTTCTCGCCAGGTGCAGCCGCAGCACGTCAACCAGGTCTTCACCGGCGTGGCTACCAGCCGCGCGCTGCTCGGGCAGAATGAGACCGTGGTGAATGGCCTGGTCTCGCCGACCGGCACGCCGGGAATGGTGAAGATCTCAACCGGCCCGCTGAGCAGCGGCGCGGCGGATGGGATTGTTCCGCTGGAAACCGCCATCGCGCTGTTAAAAGATATGGGCGGCAGCTCAATCAAATACTTCCCGATGGGCGGCCTGAAGCACCGCGCTGAGTTCGAAGCCGTCGCCAAAGCCTGCGCCGCGCACGATTTCTGGCTGGAGCCGACCGGCGGTATCGATCTGGAAAACTACAGCGAGATCCTGAAAATCGCGCTGGATGCCGGCGTGAGTAAAATCATCCCGCATATTTACAGCTCGATTATCGATAAAGCCAGCGGCAACACCCGCCCGGCCGATGTGCGCCAGTTGCTGGAGATGACCAAACAGTTAGTGAAGTAGTGCCTTTGCCCCTCACCCTCAAAGGGTGAGGGGAAACTTATCCCACCGAACCATCAAGGAGTTACCATGCCAACCGCTCGTCACCTGCTTGTTGCTTCACTGTCTTTGCTTGCCGCCGGCGCCGCCGCGCAAACCCACTACGCCTGGATTGGCACCTATAATCCTAATGGCGAAGGTCTGTATCGCTTTACCGTCGATGCCAAAACCGGCGCTCTGCGCGATAAGGCGCTGGTAAGCTCGTTGCCGAACGTCGCGCAGCTAACCGTGTCGCGCGATGGCAAAACGCTGTATGCCGCCAGTGAAGTCGAAAAAGGCGTGGTGCAGGCGTGGCGAATTGACAAGAACGGCGAGCTGACGGAACTCAACCAGGTTGCCTCCGGCGGCGCCGGGCCGGTGTATCTCTCCCTGACGCCGGAGGGTAAATATCTGTTGGTGGCCAACTACGTTAGCGGCAGCACCGCCGTGCTACCGGTGAAAGAAGATGGTAGCCTGGGCGAAGCGGTGGATGTGCATCAGGATGAAGGTCCGGCCGGCGCCGAACGTCCGGCGGCGGCCGTCGAGGGCAGCTTTGCTATTAGCGATCACAATGGCCCGCATGCCCATATGATCGCCGCCGATCCCAGCGGAAAGTTTGTTTACTCCACCGATCTCGGGCTGGATCGGATCTATCAGTATCGGCTGGATAGCGCCAGCGGCAAACTGACGCCAAACGATCCGCCGTTTATCGCCGCCTCGTCGCCGGGCGCCGGTCCGCGCCACTTCGTCTTTACGCCAAAGGGCGACGGTCTGTGGCTGATTAACGAAGAAGCGTCGACGCTGACCTTCTATCATCTTGATAAGCAAAGCGGCCTGCTGCGCGAAGGCAAAACCGTCTCCGCGCTGCCGAAAGAGTATAAGGGCACCAGCTTTGCCGCGGGCCTTGTGCTGAGCAACGATGGCAAACAGCTATACGTCGCCAACCGCCTGCATAACAGCATTGCTCACTTTAGCGTGTTGGCTGACGGCAGCCTGAGCCACCAGGAGGATATCTGGACGCGCGGGGATTACCCCCGTACGCTGACGCTGGATAATCAGGGGCAGTGGCTGTACGTCATGAACCAGCGTAGCGATAATATTACCCGTTTTAGCGTGGCGCCGAAGGATGGCAAATTAACCTTTGCCTCAGACTACACGCCGGTCGGTAGCCCATCGCAGATGGTGATATCCGCCCAACCCTGAGCCGTAACAACAAGGAACTGACATGCGATTTCCCAACCAACGCTTAGCGCAACTCTTCACCCTGCTGCGAAATGAAACGCTGCCGCAGGATGAACTGGCGCAGCGGCTGTCGGTTTCTACCCGTACCGTGCGCGCTGATATTACCGCGCTGAATGCGCTGTTGGCGCAGTATGGCGCGCAGTTTACCCTCAACCGCGGTAGCGGTTATCAGTTGAAGATTGACGACCGATCGCGTTTTCAGGCGCTGGAGGAGACGGCGCCGAAGACGCAGCACGTGCCGCGTACCGCCCAGGAGCGCATCCACTTTTTGCTGGTGCGTTTTCTGACGTCGGCATTCTCTATCAAGCTGGAAGATCTGGCCGATGAGTGGTTCGTCAGCCGCGCCACGCTGCAAAATGATATGGTCGAGGTGCGCGAGCGCTTCCAGCGTTATCAGTTGACTCTTGAAACCCGCCCGCGCCACGGCATGAAGCTGTTCGGCAGCGAGGTATCGATTCGCGCCTGCCTGACCGATTTACTGTGGGAGCTGACGCTGCAGGGCGGCATTAATCCGTTGATTAGCGCCGAGGCGCTGGAAGCGGATGTTCCTGCGCAACTGGAACCGGTGCTGCAGGAGACGCTCACGCGGCATCATATTCGCCTCACCGATGTCGGCGAGCGCTTTATCTGCCTGTACGGCGCGGTTGTGGTGCGCCGCGTGAGTGAAGGCTACCCGCTGGCCGATTTTAGCGCCGAAGATGTGGCGCAAAACGTCCGCGACGCCGCGCGTGATTTGGCGGGAGAGCTACAGCGGTTGGCCGGAAAACCCTTCTCGCCCGCCGAAGAAGAGTGGCTGTGCGTGCATATCGCCGCTCGCCAGGTACAGGATGTCGACCCGGAAACGATCAGCGCCGACGATGACGAAGCGCTGGTCAATTACATTCTGCGTTACATCAACAGCCAGTATAACTACAACCTGCTGGACGACGCCCAGCTGCACGCCGATCTGCTGACCCACATTAAGACCATGATCACCCGCGTGCGCTATCAGATAATGATCCCCAATCCGCTGCTCGATAACATCAAACAGCACTATCCGATGGCATGGGATATGACACTTGCCGCGGTATCGAGCTGGGGTAAATACACGCCTTATACCATCAGCGAAAACGAAATCGGCTTTCTGGTGCTGCATATCGGCGTCGGGCTGGAACGCCACTACAACATTGGCTACCAGCGCCAACCGCACGTATTGCTGGTATGCGATACCAGCAATGCGATGGTGCGGATGATCGAAGCGATCCTGCAGCGCAAATATCCGCAGTTGGAGATCGCCGCCACCATTTCCCAGCGCGAGTACGAACAGCGAGAAGCGATCGATGAGGACTTTGTTATCTCAACGGTGCGGATTAGCGAAAAAGATAAACCGGTGGTGACCATCGCGCCGTTCCCCACCGATTACCAGTTGGATCAAATTGGCAAGCTGGTGCTGGTGGACCGTACCCGTCCGTGGATGTTGAATAAGTACTTCGATGCCGCCCACTTCCGGGTGATCGATAAGCCGATGGATCAGCAAACATTGTTCGCCGAGCTGTGCCAGCAGCTGGAGCAAGAAGGTTTTGTCGATGCAGAATTTCATGATTCGGTGGTCGAGCGTGAAGCGATTGTCAGCACCATGCTGGGTGACGGTATTGCGCTGCCGCACGCCCTCGGCCTGTTAGCGAAAAAGACGGTGGTCTATACCGTTATTGCTCCGCAGGGAATCGCCTGGGGCGACGAAACCGCCCATATCATCTTCCTGCTCGCTATTAGTAAGAGCGAGTATGAAGAGGCGATGGCGATTTACGATATTTTTGTGACGTTCCTGCGCGAGCGAGCCATGAGCCGCCTCGCCGCGACCCGCAGCTTCGATGAGTTTAAAACGGTGGCGATGGAGTGCGTCAGCCGGTTTTGAGAGGCGTTTTCCAGATTCGAATGTAATTCAAATGTAATGCTATAATGCATTACAAAATTCCCCTTTCTGGAGGCATAATGGCCACGCTCAATGTTCGACTGGACGATAAACTCAAAAAAGAGGCTTATGCCGTGCTGGAGAAACTCGATATGACGCCAACGGAGGCGGTACGCCTGCTGTTTCAATACATTGCGGAAAATGGCCGCATGCCGGTGAAAAGTATGACCATCAGTGATGGCGAAGCGGCGTTATTACGCACCGTTCGCGAACGGCTGGAAAACCCACGGCCGGGGGTTAAGGTGAGTCTGGATGACCTATGAACTGGAGTTTGATCCACGAGCCTGGCGCGAATGGCAGAAGCTTGGTGAGACGGTCAAAAAACAGTTCAAAAAATAAGCTCCTGCAGATTGTGCAGAATCCGCGAATGGAGTCGGCCAGGCTGAGCGATTTACCGGATTGCTACAAAATCAAGCTTAAGGCGTCAGGTTATCGGCTGGTGTATCAAGTACGAGATAGTGTGGTGGTGGTTTACGTTATTGCCATTGGCAAAAGAGAGAAAGCGGCCGTTTATCATCAGGCGAATAAACGGCTCTAAACGCTATCGCAAATGATGCATGACCTGGTTGCTGCTGCCGCGCCAGATAAGCGCCGGGTCTTTTAAATCCTGCACAAACTTACCGTCGACCAGCACGTTAATCAGGTTCACCACTTGCATCTGTGCGTCATTGAGCTCGTCGAGCTTATAGCCGGTCCAGACCCAGATATCTTTGCCCGGGCATTCGGCGCGCACGCGCTGCACCAGATTGAGGATCTCCGCGACGTTTTGCGGATGCAGCGGATCGCCGCCGGAGAGTGAAAGCCCCTGGCGTTTAATGCGGGTATCGTTGAGGTCGGCAATGATGCGGTCGGCCATCCCGGTCGTGAAGGGCATGCCGGAATTCACCCGCCAGGTGCTTTTGTTGTAGCAGCCGGGGCACTCGTGGACGCAGCCGGAGACAAACAGGGTGCAGCGAGTGCCGGGGCCGTTGACGATGTCGACGGGGTAATACTGGTGATAATTCATTTTCGCTTCTCAATTAACGCCATAGCGGCGTTGGCTGCGCTCACTCCCCCCAGTCACGTACTGAATGTACGCTCCTGGGGATTCCTTCGTTTGCCGCCTTGCTCTGACGTTAATTGCTTTGCGAAAACGGAGGAGTGGGGCCATTTCCCGGCGTCGCTGCGCTCGGCCGGGCTACCAGGGGCTGATACCCTCACCCCGGCCCTCTCCCAAGGGGAGAGGGGGAAAACCAGCGCCGGGCTTGAACGGTTCCCACTCCCAAGGGGAGAGGGGGAAAACCAGCGCCGGGCTTAATGCCGGGCTCGAACGGTTCCCTCTCCCTTGAGGGAGAGGGTTAGGGTGAGGGTGAGAACCCTGTGCAGAACTTAACCGATCTGCCCATTGCCCAGGTGCTTCACGCGGCGCTTCACTTCTTCCTGCTTGCCGGCATTGAACGGACGCGCGTCCGGGCTGCCGAGATAACCGCATACCCGGCGGGTCACCGATACGCGGGCGGCGTCGTGGTTGCCGCATTTCGGGCAGGTAAAGCCCTTGCTGGTGCACTCGAACTCGCCGGTAAAACCGCACTCGTAGCATTCATCGATCGGCGTATTGGTGCCGTAATACGGTACGTGCTGATAGCTGTAATCCCACACGTCTTCCAGCGCCTTGAGGTTATGCTGGATATTCGGATATTCGCCGTAGCAAATGAAGCCGCCGTTGGCCAGCGGAGGATACGGCGCTTCAAAATCGATCTTGTCGTACGGGTTAACCTTCTTCTCGACGTCGAGATGGAAGCTATTGGTGTAGTAGCCTTTCTCGGTCACGCCCGGTACCACGCCGAATTCGGCGGTATCGAGGCGGCAGAAGCGATCGCACAGGTTTTCGCTCGGCGTGCTGTACAGGCTGAAGCCGTAGCCGGTCTCTTCCTTCCACTGTTCAACGGCGTCGCGCAAACGCTGAACGATGGCGATGCCTTTTTCACGCAGCGCTTCGCTATCGTACATATGCTGATTGTTGTACAGCGCGTTGATGGTCTCGTGAATCCCGATGTAGCCCAGGGAAATGGACGCGCGGCCGTTCTTGAAAATTTCCGCGACGTCGTCGTCGGCTTTCAAACGCACGCCGCAGGCGCCTTCCATATACAGAATCGGCGCGACGCGGGCTTTCACCCCTTCCAGACGGGCGATACGGGTCATCAGCGCTTTGCGCGCCAGCAGCAGGCGCTCGTCCAGCAGCGCCCAGAAGGCGGCTTCGTCGCCTTTCGCTTCCAGCGCGATACGCGGCAGGTTCAGGCTGATAACGCCGAGGTTGTTGCGCCCATCGTGTACCTGTTCGCCGTTCTCGTTTTCCCACACCCCGAGGAAACTACGGCAGCCCATCGGCGTTTTAAACGACCCGGTGACTTTCACTACCTGATCGTAGTTGAGAATATCCGGATACATGCGCTTGCTGGCGCACTCTAATGCCAGCTGTTTGATGTCATAGTTCGCATCGCCGAATTTATGGTTCAGGCCGTCGCGAATAGCGAAGACCAGTTTCGGGAATACCGCCGTTTTGCGGTTTTTGCCGAGGCCGGCGATGCGGTTGCGCAGAATCGACTGCTGGATCAGGCGCGACTCCCAGCTGGTGCCGAGGCCAAAACCAAAGGTGACGAACGGCGTCTGGCCATTGGCGGTATGCAGCGTGTTGACCTCATACTCCAGCGACTGGAACGCGTCGTAGCACTCTTTCTCGGTACGCGTACGCGCATAGCCTTCGGCATCCGGGATCTGCCACTCTTCGGCAATTTTACGATGCTTTTTGAAGCTCTCGGTGACGAACGGCGCCAGCACTTCATCGATACGGTTAATGGTGGTGCCGCCGTAAATATGGCTGGCGACCTGGGCGATAATCTGCGCCGTGACCGCGGTGGCGGTAGAGATAGACTTCGGCGGCTCAATTTCGGCATTGCCCATTTTAAAGCCGTGCGTCAGCATGCCTTTCAGGTCGATCAGCATGCAGTTGAACATCGGGAAGAACGGCGAATAGTCGAGATCGTGGTAGTGGATCTCGCCGCGCTCGTGCGCCTGTACGACATCGCGCGGCAGCAGATGCTGACGGGCATAGTGTTTGGCTACGATACCGGCCAGCAGATCGCGCTGGGTCGGGATCACTTTACTGTCTTTGTTGGCGTTCTCGTTGAGCAGCGATGAGTTGGTTTGCTCGACCAGACCACGAATTTCCTGGTTCAGACGGCCGCGCTTTTCACGCTCGATATCGCGATCGTGGCGATATTCGATATAGGCGCGCGCCAGCTGTTTCCACGGGCCGGACATCAACTGGTTTTCCACGGCGGTCTGGATATCGTTGATATCGACCTGCGCGCGGCCCTGCATTTGCTGGCTAACGACTTCTGCGACGGTGGCGCAATAGTCTGCGTCATCGACTCCCGCTGCTTTAGCTGCACGCAGAATTGCTTCTTTAATGCGCTCTGACTTGAACGGCACTTTACAGCCATCACGTTTCATCACATGCGGTGTCATGATCACTCCATATATAGAACAGGTTATCCACAGAGGCGGAAGGTCTCCCAAAAGCGCGCCACGCTACGAGTAGCGGCGTTTGCCTTCGGATCCGGCCCTTTTTATCCACATCTCATCACCGCCCAACAACGACAAGATATGGTGACATAATAGACGATTAATACAATATGTAGGGCCGGGGCGCATTTTAAGTTCTATATGTAGTGATTTGCATCAAAGATGTTTGCGATTTTATTGACCCAGAACAAGGTAAAAAGGTGAGAGTACGGATGATGGGCGCTGGCGTAAATGTAAATTTAGGCGCTTAAAATATAAGCAAAAATTGGGCCCGAACGCTAAAGGAACGGGCAGAATATTCAGGCAATCAATGTATCGTTAAGCAGATCGACCAGCAGCAGCAGGGCGTAGCGGGCATGCAGCGGGTTGGCTGGCAGCGGAAGCACGGCGCTTGCCATATCGGCCAGCGCATGCTGTTCCGGGGTCAGAGCGATAATCGTCACCCCTTGCGTACGCGCCTGCAGCGTCGCGCTCTGCAATATGGTATTGGCTTCGGCGGTGGCCAGCACCAGCAGCAGGTGATCGTCATTAAGGGTACTGGCGGTCATTCGCATCAGCGCCGCATCCTGGCAGAGATTAATCGCGATGCCGGATGGCAGCAGCTGGTGCTGCAGCAGCGCCGCCAGCGCCACATCCTGAGCACCGAGGGCGAAGCAATGCACCGCGCGGGCGCTCAGCAGGCGCGATTTGCACTTCTCCACCGCCGCTTCGGCGGTGTGGCCGAGCTGGCGGGTTAGCGTATCGCCGAGGCTGCTAAGTTTGTCGCGCCAGGCGACGGGCAGGGCGGCGCTATCCGGCGTGAGCCAGCTGGCGCGCCGTTCGCTGGCCTGCGCCAGCTGTTTACGTAAATCGCGAATATCATCACAGCCCACTGAACGGGCGAAGCGGGTGATGGTGGCCGGGCTGACCCCCGCGCTGGCGGCCAGCTCATCAATGGAGGCGCTGGCGGTAAAGCTAAGATTTTCCAGAATAAAGGCGGCGACGCGCGACTCCTGAGCGCTAAAGCGGATCAATCCTTCCTGTAGTTGACCTACGATATCCATCCTGATGTTCCCTTTGGCAGTACCCGGAATTGAAAATATTTTTCACTTAGTGAATAGCCGTTTTTATAGCATCTGCGCAGGCGATTTCCTATGTCTGGCGTCGATATTTCGCAATGGCACGAAGAAATAGTGCGCAAAAATTGAGCCTCGATCACATCGGTGAAAATTATTTTCATATAGCCTTCACTATCACACAACATTAACAATATAGTCGCATAGGCCGTGAGGGCTGAAGCGATAAACACGCAAAGGGGAAGCGCAATGCCACGAATCGTACTCTGTTGTGCCGCAGGCATGTCGACCAGCATGCTGGTGAACAAAATGAAAGCGGAAGCCCAGCAGCGCGCGCTGGCGCTGGAAATCTATGCCGTAGCGGTGGCGGAATTTGAACGCGAACTGCCGAACGCCGACGTCATCCTGCTCGGGCCGCAGGTCAAATACGAAGCCGGCCGCCTGACCGCGCTGGCGGCGCCGCAGGGTAAAGCAGTGGCGGTGATTGATATGGCCGACTACGGCATGATGCGCGGCGCCGCGGTGCTGGATAAAGCGCTGGCCCTGCTCGAACGCTAATTTTCTAATCCCGTTTTTATCACCCTCACGCGCGGTCCTGGCGATCGCGCGCGGCGATCTGCATGCCGAAAAATGCGAATAGAGGTCACTATGCAAGCACTGAAAATCGCCGTTATCGGCGGCGGCAGCAGCTACACGCCGGAGCTTATTGAAGGGATTATCGTTCGTTATGAGCAGCTTCCGGTCACCGAGCTGGCGCTGGTGGATGTCGAATCCGGCAGGGAAAAAGTTGAGATCATTGCCGCGTTGGCCCGACGGATGTTGAAACATAAAGGGCTGGAGCAGGTGGCGGTCAGCGTCCACTTTACGCTCGATGAGGCGATCCGCGGCGCCAGCTTTGTGCTGACGCAGCTACGCGTCGGTCAACTGGCGGCGCGCGCCGCCGATGAACGGCTGGGGCTCAAATATCATCTGTTGGGCCAGGAGACCACCGGCGTCGGCGGGTTCGCCAAGGCGCTGCGGACGATCCCGGTGATCCTCGAAGTTGCGCGCAAAGTGGAACAGCTGGCGCCGGAAGCGTTCATTCTTAACTTTACCAACCCGGCGGGGATCGTCACCGAGGCGGTCAGCCGCTACAGCAAGGCGAAGATCATCGGCCTGTGCAACGTGCCGATCAACATGCAGCACATGATCGTCGGCATGTTGGGCGCGCAGGAGTCCGAAGTGAAACTGCGCTTTGCCGGGCTCAACCATATGGTTTGGGTGCATAAGGTGCTACAGGGGCGCGAGGATGTCACCGGTAAAGTGATCGATATGCTCTGCGACGGTAAGGCGCTGTCGATGAACAACATTAAAGAACTGCCGTGGCCGGCGGAATTCCTACGCGCGCTAAAGGCGATTCCGTGCCCTTATCATCGTTATTTCTGGCTGACGCCGGCGATGCTGGCGGAAGAGATCGCCGCAGCGAAAACCAAAGGCACCCGCGCCGAGCAGGTGATGAAGGTCGAGCAGGAGCTGTTTGCGCTGTACGCCGACCCGCAGCTGGAAGAAAAACCAGAGCAGCTGAGCTTTCGCGGCGGCGCTTACTACTCGGAAGTGGCCGTTGAGCTTATTAACGCGATTCACAACAACCTGGGCGCGGAGATGGTGGTAAACACCCGCAACAACGGCGCGATTCACGGCCTTGATGATGATGCGGTGGTGGAAACCAACAGTATTATCGATGCGCAAGGGGCGCGGCCGCTGGCGTTCGGCCCGCTGCCGCCGGCGATGAACGGCCTGACGCAGCAGGTGAAGGCCTTTGAAAGGCTGACGATCGAAGCCGCGGTACACGGCTGCCGCGAGAGCGCGCTGCTGGCGCTAGTGGCTAACCCGCTGGTCGGTAACGTCACCGATGCCCAGGCGCTGCTGGATGAAGTGTTAACGATAAACCGTCAATGGCTGACGCAATTTAACTGACCGCTATTTCCCTCGGGAGCACACCATGTCGAATACAAGCTGGATTGAACGTTACGTCATGCCGGCGGCGCTGAAAATCGCCGGGCAAAAGCACGTCCTGTCGGTACGCGATGGCATCATTCTGAATATGCCGTTTATGCTGATTGGCTCGTTTTTCCTGATTTTCGCCTACCTGCCGATCCCCGGCTATGCCGACATGATGAGCGGCCTGTTTGGCGAGGTCTGGCGCGATAAAATGCTGTACCCGGTGAAAGCGACCTACGACATTATGGCGCTGATTTCCAGCTTCGGCATTGCCTATCGGCTGGCGGAGAAGTACCGCACCATCGACCCGCTGAGCGCCGGGGCGATGTCGCTGGTGGCCTTTGTGATGACTATCCCGCAGAACACCCTCTTTACCCCGGTACACGGCGCGGCGGAGGTGATTAAAGGGGTGATCCCGGTGAGCATGGTCGGCAGCCAGGGGTTGTTTGTCGCTATTGTTATTTCGCTGCTGTCGACGGAGATTTATCGTTTGGTCGCCAGCCGCAACCTCGTTATCCGCATGCCTGACGGCGTGCCGCCGGCAGTGGCGAAATCTTTCCTCGCTCTGATCCCCGGCTTCTGTGTTCTGGCGGTGGTGCTGGCGCTGCGCCTGGCGGTTGAGGCCTCGCCGTTCGGCGACATCAACAGCATGATTGCCACCCTGATCGGTATTCCGATGCACCACGTCGGCGGTACGCTGCCGGGGATGATTATTTCGGTGATAGTGATCGGTATTTTGTGGACGCTGGGCCTGCACGGCGACGCGATTGTGCTGGTATTTATCCAGCCGGTGTGGCTGTCGAATATGTCAGAGAACCTGACGGCCTTTCAGAACGGCCAGCCGATCCCGCATATTATTACCCAGCAATTTTACGACCTGTGGATTGCGCCCGGCGGCACCGGCGCGCTGCTGGGGCTGGTGATTTTTATGTTGCTGCGCAGCCGTAGTCAGCAGATGAAACAGCTGGGGAAAATTGCCGCGCCGGGAGCGTTGTTTAACATCAGCGAGCCGATGGTGTTCGGCATCCCGCTGGTGATGAACCCGTACTTCTTCCTGCCGTTTATTTTAACGCCGGTGCTGCTGGTGATCGTGTCCTATACCGCAATGGCGACCGGGCTGGTTGCGCCGCCGGCCGGAATCGCGCTGCCGTTCACTACGCCGATCTTCATCAGCGGCTATCTGGCGACCGGCGGC
Organism: Klebsiella sp. K-3; assembly: GCF_051207495.1. NCBI lineage: Bacteria > Pseudomonadati > Pseudomonadota > Gammaproteobacteria > Enterobacterales > Enterobacteriaceae > Klebsiella > Klebsiella sp. K-3. The sequence continues at coordinate 158,264 of NZ_JBPNXF010000011.1, forward strand.
CATATTTCCGGCACCATACTGCAGGTCGTGAATTTAACTATTTCGCTGGTGGTTTATTATCCGTTCTTCCGCGCCTGGGATCGGCTGAAGGCCAAAGAGGAGCACGCCTCAGCGCAGCCGCAGGAGAGCGTTATCCTTCCTGACGCTGACCGCGCGTAAACTCCAGCCCCACGAACCGGTAGCCCCGGTGAGCGTAGCGCCACCGGGGAAAAGCTTTACGCCTGCAACCACCATACCGCTTCGAACGGCCGCAGCGTCATTGCCGCCGGGCGGTTGGACGTTTCCGCATAGTTACCAATCAGCGCCCGCCAGTCGCCGGACATCTCCGGCGGCTGCCACGGCTGGAACTCACGGCTCAGGTTGGCGGCCACCACCAGGGTCTGCCCCTGCCACTGGCGGCGATAACACCACAGCGACGGATGGTCCGGCAGCAGATCCTGATAATCCCCCCAGGTCAGCACCGGCGTGGTTTTTCGCAGCGCGATCAGCTGCTGATAGGTGTAAAACACCGATTCCGGATCCGCCAGCGCCGCCTCGACGTTAATCTCGCGATAGTTATCACCCAACGCGATCCAGGGTTTTCCATCGCTGAAACCGCCGTTATCGCCGTCGTGCCACGGCATCGGCGTGCGGCTATTGTCGCGCGATTTGCTGGCCAGAATCGCCAGCAGTTCATCGGGGCTTTGCCCCTGCGCCGCGCGCTCGATAAACATGTTATGGCTTTCCACATCGCGATAATCGCTGATATTGCTGAAATGCGGGTTGGTCATGCCAATCTCTTCGCCCTGATAGATATAGGGCGTGCCCTGCATGCCGTGCAGTACCATCGCCAGCATCTTCGCCGCCGGCACTCGGTACTCGCCCTCGTCGCCGAAGCGCGACACGATGCGCGGCTGATCGTGGTTACACCAGAACAGCGCATTCCATGCCCGGTTATGCATCCCTTGCTGCCAGTGGCGGAATAGCGCTTTCAGCGCGACGTAGTCTGGACGGGCAAGGGTCCATTTTTCGCCGCCGGGATAATCGACTTTTAAGTGATGAAAATTAAACGTCATCGACAGTTCGCGTCCGTCCAGCGCGGCGTACTGCTGGCAGTGTTCAAGCGAAGTGGAAGACATTTCGCCGACGGTCATCAGGTTACGCGGAGTGAAAACATCGCGGCTCATTTCCTGCAAGAACTCATGCGCCCGCGGTCCATCGGTGTAAAAGCGCCGTCCATCGCCAATGGTATCAGACGGGAAGTTCTGGTCTTTTGATATTACGTTAATGACGTCCAGACGGAGGCCATCAACGCCGCGATCGGCCCAGAATTCGCAGACTTTTTTCAGCTCGGCGCGTACCGCCGGATTTTCCCAGTTGAGATCCGCCTGTTCGGTGGCGTAGAGGTGTAGATAGTACTGTTCGCTTTCCGCATGCCATTGCCAGGCGTTACCGCCGAATTTTGAGCGCCAGTTATTCGGCGGCGTTCCCGGCTCGCCGTCGCGCCAGATATAGAACTGGCGGTACGGGCTCGCCTTATTTAACGACTGGCGGAACCATTCATGCTCTGTCGAAGTATGGTTCAGTACCATATCCAGAACGATACGGATACCGCGCGCCTTCGCTCCGGCGACCAGTTGGTCGAAATCCTCCAGCGTGCCGTAAGAGGGATCGATAGCGGTATAGTTCGCCACGTCATACCCGTTGTCCACCTGTGGCGAAACATAGAACGGCGTCAGCCAGATAGCGTCGACCCCGAGCTTTTGTAGGTAGTCGAGACGGGCGGTGACGCCGCGTAAATCGCCGGTACCGCTGCCGGTGGTGTCCTGAAAACTCTTCGGATAGATTTGATAAATAACGCCGTTTTGCCACCAGCGGGGAAGAATATTCATATTACGTTCCTGCGAATAAAGGAGGCGCAAGCGGCGCCCCGAAAGAAGACGTTAGATAATCTGCAAGGTGCCCTGACGGTACTTGCGTTGATAAACTACGGTGGTGAGGATAATCGGCACTATCACCGCGATGGCCATCGCCATGGCATAGACCTGCCAGTAGCTTGGCTGAATCGACAGGATGCCAGGCAGGCCGCCGACACCGATGCCATTAGCCAGCACGCCGTTCAGGCCGCACAGCAGGCCAGCAAGGCCGGATCCGACCATCGCGCACAGCATCGGGAAGCGGTACTTCAGATTGATACCGTACATCGCCGGTTCGGTGACCCCGAGATAGGCGGAGATCGCCGCGGGTACCGAAATTTCGCGTTCATTTTGTTTACGGCTGGCAATAATAATGCCGACCACCGCCGATGCCTGAGCAATATTAGATAGCGCAATCAGTGGCCATACCGGCGTACCGCCGATGCTCTGTACCATCTGCATATCGATAGCAAGAGTGGTCTGATGTACGCCGGTTATTACCAGCGGCGCATACAGGAAGCCGAACAGCGCGGCGCCGATCGGCGCGAAGCTGCCGGTTAACAAATGGCGCACCGCGAAGGCCACGCCGTCGCCGATTAGACGGCCAAACGGGCCGATAACCGCATGGGCAAGGAACACCGCCAGAATCAGCGAGCACACCGGCACCACCACCAGATAGAGGTAGTCAGGCACGATGCGCTTGAGGCGCGTTTCGATAAAGCCCAGCGCCAGCCCCGCCAGCAGAGCCGGGATCACCTGCGCCTGATAGCCGACTTTCGCAATGGTAAACAGGCCGAAGTTCCACACTTCCGGCACCTGCTGGCCGAGCAGGTAGGCGTTCATCAACTGCGGAGAGACTAGCGTGACGCCAAGCACGATCCCGAGGATCGGCGTGCCGCCCATTTTCTTCACCGCTGACCAGCAGATCCCCACCGGCAGATAGAAGAAGATAGCCTCGCCAATCAGCCACAAGAAGTCATAAATCGTTTTCAACGACGGGTGCATTTGCGCCAGCGTCTGGCCGTTGCTCATGGGTAGATCGCCGATGACGTTACGGAAACCGAGGATCAGACCGCCGCTGATTAGCGCCGGCAGGAGCGGGAAAAAGATCTCGGCAAAGTGCGAGATCAACCGTTCGTGCCACTTCATGTTTTGCCGCGCGGCCTGTTTGGCCTGCTCTTTGTCGGCGGACGCCTGGCCGGTGGTGGCCAGCAGCGCCTTATAGTAATCGCCGACTTCGGTGCCGATGACCACCTGGAACTGCCCGGCGTTAGTGAAGCATCCCTTCACCATGCGCAACTGCTCAATGTCTTTCGGTTTGGCGATGGCCGGATCGTTTAGCACAAAGCGCAAACGGGTAATACAGTGGCTGACGGTGGCAATGTTGCCGCGCCCGCCCACCAGTTCGATCAGTTTATCGATGTCCTGCTGGTTTACTTTGCTCATGATGAAGCCTCAAAAACAGAGGGGAGAGATGCCGTTTTTAACTTGCATGCATCCTAACCGTTCCGTTGGCAATGCAAAATGGGAACGTTCCCGAAACTCGGCGAAGATCACATAAATCGCCCGAACGAGATTAATTCAGGGCAGCGGGAATGACGATTTGGCGGGGTTCGGCGTGGCCGGCGATCTGGTCGATCAGCTGCTGCGCCGCCTGGCGCCCGGCTTCGGCGTAGCCGGGATCGACGGTGAGGATCTCCGGATGCAGAAACTTCATCAGCGGCGTGCTGCCGACGCTGGCGAGCTGTAAAGTTTCAATACGTTGTTCCTGCAGATATTTACTGGCGCCGAGAGCGAGAGTATCGGTGGCGCAGACCAGCGCGCGGGTCTCGGGAGTCAGCACGCTGGCGACGCTTTCATACCCCTGCTTCATCGCCAGTCCCGGCAAAGCAGCGGTTGGCGTGAGCTTCTTTTGCGCGCAGAAATCGAGATACGCCTGATGACGGCGTTCCCCGGTGGTGACGTCGCTGTGCGGCACGCCGAGGAAGCTTATATGCCGGTGTCCGCGTTCATAGAGACGCTGCATCAGTAACTTGATCGCGCCATGATCGTCATAGCACACCGAAGCGAAGCCGGGGGCATCGCGCGCCAGCAGCACCAACGTTTCGCGCCACGGCGCGAGCATCTCCTCGCTAATACCGGTAAAGCCGAACAGCACCACGCCGTCGATATTGCGCCGGGCGAGCATGCCCAGATGTTCTTCCACCAGCGCCGGAGAAAACTGGCTCTCCATCATGATAGGATCGTAGCCCTGCTGATAAAAGGCGGGCAGCATGGTCTGCACCGCTAAATTTTCCGACAGCGAATCCAGACGGGTGACGATAATCGCCACCACCTTATCGCTCTGACCGCGCATGGCGCGGGCGGAGCGGGAAGGGGAGAAACCGTGCTGCTGCATCACCGCTTCCACCCGTTCGCGGGTGCGCTCGCTGACGCCGCTTTCGTTATTCAGCACGCGCGACACCGTCGATTTTCCGACGCCGCTTAAACGCGCGATATCTTTGATTGTTAGCCGGTTTTGCATACGAGGTTCTCGCCGTCGTCCGATTTGAGTGAGTCTAATGCTACTCAACGAATCCTCAATGAGCAAAGACTGGTTGATGTCCGGTTTAGTTGCCGGACGGTATGATAGCCATAATAGCCACAAATAGTTTCCTGGTCGCGGTATACTCCGCGCCGTCTTGAGTTACTTACCGGAGAATTTTATGGACCCCGATCCCACTCCTCATCCTCGATGGAGCAACCTTTCTTTCCGGTAAGCCTGTTTAGCACTGCTTTACCGGAAAGCGTAAAGCAGTGACGTCCTCGATGTCCCTGCCCTATAAAAATAATGCCTGACAGGTAAGGCTTTGCCACGCCTGTTGGCAACGCTGCGTTCGCTCGCGCGAGCGCGGAGGGACTGTTTATGCTGAAAAATTTTACCCGGCAGCTGTTCGCGCAGCTTAGCCGTCATTTACCACATCGTTTGATCCAGCGCGATCCGCTGCCCGATGCCCGTAACCTGGCCAGCGCGCCGATCCCGGATTCACTCGGTAAGCGCTGTCTGGACGTCGCGGCCATGGATGAGCAGGAGATCTGGCGCGCGTTCGATAGCCACCCTGAAGGGCTGAACGACGCCGAAGTGGCGGCGAAAATCGCCCTGCACGGCGATAACCAAATCCCGGCGCAGAAGCCGTCGCCGTGGTGGGTTCATCTGTGGACCTGCTATCGCAACCCGTTCAACCTGCTGTTGACGGTGCTCGGCATCGTCTCCTATTCAACTGAAGATCTATTCGCCGCGGGCGTTATCGCGCTGATGGTCGGCATCTCGACGCTGCTTAACTTCATCCAGGAAGCGCGCTCGACCAAAGCGGCGGATGCGCTGAAGGCGATGGTCAGTAATACCGCCACGGTGCTGCGGGTTATCAACGAGCAGGGCGAGAGCCGCTGGCTCGAACTGCCCATCGACCAACTGGTGCCGGGCGATATCGTCAGGCTATCGGCGGGAGATATGATCCCGGCGGACCTGCGCATCATTGTGGCGCGCGACCTGTTTGTCGCTCAGGCCTCGCTGACCGGCGAATCGCTGCCGGTTGAGAAAGTCGCGCGCACCCGCGATCCGCTACAAACCAATCCACTGGAATGCGACACCCTGTGCTTTATGGGGACCAACGTGGTGAGCGGCTCGGCGCAGGCTATCGTCTACGCCACCGGCGGCAACACCTGGTTCGGCCAGCTTGCCGGGCGCGTCAGCGAGCAGGAAAGCGAGCCGAACGCCTTCCAGAAAGGCATCAGCCGGGTCAGCATGCTGCTGATCCGCTTTATGCTGGTGATGGCGCCGGTGGTGCTGCTGATCAACGGCTACACCAAAGGCGACTGGTGGGAAGCGGCGCTGTTCGCGCTGTCGGTGGCGGTCGGCCTGACGCCGGAGATGTTGCCGATGATCGTCACCTCGACGCTGGCGCGCGGGGCGGTGAAGCTGTCAAAACAAAAGGTTATCGTCAAACACCTCGACGCCATTCAAAACTTTGGCGCGATGGATATCCTCTGCACCGATAAAACCGGCACCCTGACCCAGGACAAAATCGTGCTGGAGAACCATACCGATGTTTCCGGTAAATCCAGCGAGAGAGTCCTGCACACCGCCTGGCTCAATAGCCATTACCAGACGGGGCTTAAAAACCTGCTTGATACCGCGGTGCTGGAAGGCGTAGAGCTGGATGCCGCTCGCGGTCTCGCGGAGCGCTGGCAGAAGGTGGATGAGATTCCGTTTGATTTCGAACGCCGCCGCATGTCGGTGGTGGTGAAAGAGCAGGACGAGGCGCATCAGCTGATCTGTAAAGGGGCATTGCAGGAGATCCTCAACGTCTCGACCCAGGTGCGCTACAACGGTGAAATCGTACCGTTGGACGATACCATGCTGCGCCGTATCCGCCGGGTGACCGATACCCTGAACCGTCAGGGACTGCGGGTGGTGGCGGTAGCGACTAAATACCTGCCGGCGCGGGAAGGCGACTATCAGCGTGCGGATGAATCCGACCTGATCCTCGAAGGCTACATCGCCTTCCTCGATCCGCCGAAAGAGACTACCGCCCCGGCGCTGAAAGCATTGAAGGCCAGCGGCATTACGGTGAAAATCCTCACCGGCGACAGCGAACTGGTGGCGGCGAAAGTGTGTCATGAAGTGGGGCTGGATGCCGGCGAAGTGGTGATTGGCAGCCAGATTGAAGCCATGAGCGACGACGAACTGGCGGCGCTGGCGAAACGCACCACGCTGTTCGCGCGCCTGGCGCCGCTGCATAAAGAGCGCATCGTGACGCTGCTGAAACGCGAAGGTCACGTGGTGGGCTTTATGGGCGACGGTATTAACGACGCCCCGGCGCTACGCGCGGCGGATATTGGCATTTCCGTTGACGGCGCGGTGGATATCGCCCGCGAGGCGGCGGATATCATTCTGCTGGAAAAAAGCCTGATGGTACTGGAAGAGGGGGTTATCGAAGGCCGCCGCACTTTCGCCAACATGCTCAAGTACATCAAAATGACCGCCAGCTCCAACTTCGGCAATGTCTTCAGCGTGCTGGTGGCCAGCGCCTTCCTGCCGTTCCTGCCGATGCTGCCGCTGCACCTGTTGATTCAGAACCTGCTGTACGATGTCTCTCAGGTGGCGATTCCGTTTGATAACGTCGATGATGAGCAGATTCGTAAACCGCAGCGCTGGAACCCGGCCGATCTCGGGCGTTTTATGGTCTTCTTCGGGCCGATCAGCTCGATTTTCGATATCCTCACTTTTGGCCTGATGTGGTGGGTGTTCCACGCCAACAGCGTCGAGATGCAGACCCTGTTCCAGTCCGGCTGGTTCATTGAAGGGCTGCTGTCGCAGACGCTGATTGTGCATATGATTCGTACCCGCCGCATTCCGTTCGTCCAGAGCCGCGCCGCGTGGCCGCTGTTCGCGATGACGCTGCTGGTGATGGCGGTGGGGATCGCGCTGCCGTTCTCGCCGCTGGCGGGCTACCTGCAGCTGCAGGCGCTGCCGCTCAGCTATTTCCCGTGGCTGGTGGCGATTCTGGCGGGTTACATGGTATTGACCCAGACCGTTAAAGGCTTCTACAGCCGCCGCTACGGCTGGCAGTAGTGGTTTCGCCCCTTTGCCGTTCGGCAGAGGGGCTTACCGGTATTTCTCTTAAATCTCATCAAGTTGTGAAGCCCGTCATCACCATGTATTGACGCAATTTTGTGCGCATGTTAACCCAATGTTTTGCTTTTTTTGGCCCGTCATAAAAAGGAACATTGATGATTAACACCGTGCGTTACAGTCTGCTGACCGGCGGAATATTACTGAGCAGCATGGCGCTTGCCGTCCCGGCGGGCGATCTGCCGCTGATGCCGTGGCCCGCCCATGTGGAGCGCCCGCAGGCGCACGGGGCGCTGGCGTTGAATAACCAGCTGACGATCAACGTCAGCGGCGACGATCTGGGCGAGGCGGCAAACCGCTGGCGCGAACGTCTTGCGCGGCAAACCGGCTGGACGCTTCAGCCGCAGACGGCGCCGGCGAAAAGCCCAACCATTAACGTGATCGTCAGTAAAAAAGTGCCTTTCCTGCCGCAGCCGGATAGCGACGAAAGCTATCAGCTAACCGTTAACGCAGACGGCGCGACCCTGAAAGCCAATACGCGTTTTGGCGCGCTGCGCGGCATGGAAACGCTGCTACAGCTGGTACAAAACGGCCCTGACGGCACCACCATTCCTTATGTCGCCATTGACGATGCGCCGCGTTTCCCGTGGCGTGGACTGCTGCTGGATTCCGCCCGTCACTTTATGCCGCTACCGGCGATCAAACGGCAGATTGACGGTATGGCGGCGGCGAAGCTTAATGTACTGCACTGGCATCTGACCGACGATCAGGGCTGGCGCTTCGCCTCCAGCCGCTATCCGAAGCTGCAGCAGCAGGCAAGCGACGGCCTGTTTTATACCCAGGCGCAGATGAAAGACATTGTGCGCTATGCCGCCGAACGCGGTATTCGCGTGGTGCCGGAAATCGATATGCCGGGCCACGCCTCGGCGATCGCCGTGGCTTATCCGGAGCTGATGAGCGCGCCGGGGCCTTACGCGATGGAGCGCCACTGGGGCGTGCTGAAACCGGTACTCGACCCAACAAAAGAGGCCACCTACGCGTTTGCCGAGGCGATGGTCAGCGAACTGGCGGCTATCTTCCCCGATCCGTATCTGCATATCGGCGGTGATGAAGTCGATGACAGCCAGTGGCGCGCCAATCCGGCCATTCAGAAATTCCTCAAAGAGAAGGGGCTGGCGGACAGCCACGCGCTACAGGCGTACTTTAACCGGCGCCTGGAGACGTTACTCGAAAAACATCACCGGCAGATGGTCGGCTGGGATGAAATCTACCACCCTGATTTACCGAAGAGCATTTTGATCCAGTCGTGGCAGGGGCAGGACGCATTAGGCGACGTCGCTAAACACGGCTATCGCGGCATTCTCTCCACCGGTTTTTATCTCGACCAGCCGCAGTACACCGCCTATCACTATCGTAATGAAATTATCCCGCAGGGGCTCAACGGCGTGGATACGATTACCGATAACGACAGCGCCCAGAGCTGGCAGTTTTCGATGCCGCGGCTGAAGGGCAGCGCGGTTGAGGGCAGCTTTACGCTGGTAAAAGGCGATAGCGGCTGGCGTGGATTCATTGATTTTAAAGGGAAATTACGGCGTGCCGTGCAGGAGATTGAATGGCTCGGCGACAATCAGGTCACGTTCCGCGTTGATACCTGGATGGGCGAGACCCGCCCGGTGCTAACCATTAACGACGACAAGCTCGCAGGCTACTTCCTGCTTGGCAACACCCGTTATCCCATTGACGGCAAGCGGCTGGATGCTGTGCCGCAGGGCATTCAGCCGACGCTGCCCGACGCGCCGCAACAGAAGAATCTGCTCGGCGGCGAGGCGGCGCTGTGGGCGGAAAATGTCGCCGCGCCGGTCATCGATATCAAGCTGTGGCCGCGCGCTTTTGCGGTGGCGGAGCGGTTGTGGTCGGCCGAAGACGTCAAAGACAGCGACAATATGTATCAGCGCCTGCAGGCGATGGACAGCTGGTCAACGATCTCCGTCGGCCTGCAGCAGCACGCTCAGCAGCTGGAGCAGTTCACCCGGCTGGCGAACAGCAGCCATACGCTGGCGTTGCAGATCCTCGCCGAGGCGCTGGAGCCAGCGCATTACTACACCCGTCAGCATCTCAAGTTCCAGGCGAACAATTACCATCAATTTGAACCGCTTAACCGGCTGGCCGATGCGCTACCGGCGGAGAGCGACACCGTACGCAGCCTGAACCAGTGGGCGGAGCGGCTAATCAGCGATGCTGAAGATACAGAGAGCGCCGATGCGCTGCGCCACGTTTTTACCCGCTGGCAGAACAACAGCGGCGATGCGCTGGCGCTGACTGACAATAACTATCAGCTGGCGGCGATTAAACCGGTGGTGCAGCAGGTTGATAAGCTGGCGAGCCTCGGGCTGCGCTTGACCGATCTGGTGGCGCGGCAGGGAACGCTGGACGATAAAGAGTACGCCTCAATCCAGGCGCAGCTGGATACGGCAGCGAAAACCCAGGATGAGCTGGTGATTGCGGCGGTCTATCCGCTGGAGAAACTGCTGCGGGCAACGAAGATAAAATAGGGCATTTCCCTCACCCCGCGGATGACGCAAGCGCCTGGGGTGAGGGCAGAGAAGCGCTTAGCGACGGATCGCGATAGCTTCAATCTCAATCTTCACGTCTTTTGGCAGACGCGCGACTTCTACGCAGGAACGCGCCGGGAAAGTGGCGTTATGCTCGGTGAAGAACGCTTCATACGCGGCATTCACGGTGGCGAAATCGTTCAGATCTTTCACGAAAACGGTGGTTTTCACGATATCGCCCACTTTCAGGCCAGCGGCTTCAACGATAGCTTTTACGTTGTCCAGGGACTGACGCGCCTGCGCGGCGACATCTTCCGGCACGCTGCCGGTTTTCGGGTCTACTGGGATCTGGCCGGAAGTGATGATCATGCTACCCAGATCAACGCCTTGTACATAAGGGCCAATAGCTGCTGGTGCTTTTTCCGTCGCAATAGTTTTGCTCATAATATCTCCAGATGAACTGCAGTAATTAGGTCGTAGCCATTATAGGGAGGGCCGGTATTAATACCAACCGCAATTAGTTGGCCAGCACCACATAATGGGAAAACTCTTTTTCACAGTATTTGCATTTGAGTGCAATGTCATCGGCGCGTTTTTTCACTGCGAAACTCGACGAAACCGGCTCAGCGTGACTGATGCAGTTGCTGTTCGGACAGACCAGCACGCTGTTGATGCGCTCAGGCAGGCTCGGGCGGGATTTGCCCACTACTTCGTAATCATCAATACGGTTAACCGTTGCGTCCGGCGCATACAGCGCCAGCTGATTGACCTGCTCATCGGTCAGGAAGGTGTTCTCAATTTTAATCAAATCTTTACGGCCCATCTCGCCGGACGGCAGGTTCAGGCCGATGGTGATGCGCTGGTCGGTTTCGGTCAGCTTGAACAAGGTCAACAGTTTGAAGCCAACCTGGGCCGGGATATGGTCGATTACGGTGCCGCGTTTAATGGCTTCTACTTGCAGTTTATTGTCGTGTGTCATCTCTCAATCCCCCTTACTGTGCCAGCTCGCTATTCAATACCAGTGCCAGTAACGCCTGGCGGGCGAAGATGCCGTTGCCTGCCTGCTGGAAGTACCAGGCGTGCGGCGTTTTATCGACATCGGTGGTGATTTCATCAACGCGCGGCAGCGGGTGCAGCACTTTCATATTGGCGCGCGCGCCTTCGAGATCCGCGGCGCGCAACACGAACTGCGCCTTCACGTTAGCGTATTCCGATGGGTCAAGACGCTCTTTCTGCACGCGAGTCATATACAGAATATCGACCTCAGCCATTACTTCGTCGATGGCGCTATGCAGACTCCAGGCGATGCCTTTTTCATCCAGCATATCGAGAATGTACTGCGGCATCGCCAGCGCGTCCGGGGCGATGAAGTAAAAGCGGTTGCCGTTGAATTTTGCCAGCGCCTGGGTCAGCGAGTGTACGGTACGGCCATATTTCAGGTCGCCGACCATCGCGACATTGAGGTTCTCAAGGCGGCCCTGAGTTTCCTGAATGGTGAACAGGTCGAGCAGGGTTTGCGTTGGATGCTGATTGGCGCCGTCGCCGGCGTTGAGAATCGGTATGCCGCCGGAGAACTCGGTTGCCAGACGCGCGGCGCCTTCTTGCGGATGGCGCATCACGATAGCGTCGACGTAGGTGCTGATCACCGAAATGGTGTCGGCCAGGGTTTCGCCTTTCTTACCGAGCGAGGTGTTGCTGCTGTCGGAGAAGCCGACCACGCTGGCGCCGAGGCGGTGCATGGAGGTTTCAAAAGAGAGGCGAGTACGGGTGGAGGCTTCAAAGAAACAGCTGGCGATAACCTTATGCTTCAGCAGCTCGGGTTGCGGATTGGCTTTCAGCTTTGCGGCCGTCGCCAGCACCAGTTCGAGGTCTTCGCGGCTGAGATCGTTTATGGAAATGATATGTTTTTGATATAGCGGGTTAGCCATGCTTATCTCCTGACGCCTGAGCAAAAAAAAAGCCCCTTAAATAAGGGGCTTCGAGAATTCATTGAGCAACGGAAAGAAAAACGCCAGGCCAGCGCCTGCTTTCAGACGCGGTAAGACACAGCAATGTCGTACGCAATTGACCATATTTCCTCCCGGCAAAACGGCTGGCATTATACGCAGCTTTGATGAGCAATCAAGCGATTAATCCACAATCAGGGAAACGTTTGCCTGCGAAGGCTGCGCCAGCGCAAAAAACCGCGATAAAAATGTGGTCTGGCAGTGGTAAGCGGCGTATAAAACAAAAATGAAAAGCTGTTTTATATTTGAGGGCTCTTATGATTATCGGCAACATTCATCATCTGCAATCCTGGCTGCCAGACGCGCTGCGTCAGGCGATTGAGCATGTTAAGGCTCACGTCAACGAGGCGACGCCGCTGGGCAAGCACGATATCGACGGCAACAATCTGTTCTATCTGATTTCTGAAGACAGCACCGAACCGCAGGCCGAGCGTCGCGCCGAGTATCACGCCCGCTATCTGGATATCCAGATTGTGCTACGCGGGCAGGAAGGGATGACCTTCAGCACCTTACCCGCAGGCGAGCCGCAGACTGACTGGCTGGCGGACAAAGACATCGCCTTCCTCGCCGAAGGCGCGCAGGAGAAAACCGTTATCCTTAACGAGGGCGATTTTGTGGTGTTTTATCCAGGCGAAGTGCATAAACCGCTCTGTGTGGTCGGGACGCCGGCGAAGGTGCGCAAAGCGGTGGTGAAGGTGTTGATGGCTTAAAACGGGTAGCCCGGATACGCCTGGCGCTATCCGGGAATCTACCGTGGTTAATGGCTATTTTCCAAGCGTCGCCACCATCACAGCCTTGATGGTGTGCATGCGGTTTTCCGCCTGATCGAAGACGATGCTCGCTGGCGACTCAAATACCTCGTCGGTCACCTCCATGCCGCCGTGCAGCCCATACTCCGCCGCCATCTGTTTGCCGAGAATGGTCTGGTCATCGTGGAACGCGGGCAGACAATGCAGGAATTTCACCTGCGGGTTGCCGGTCAATTGCAGCATGGTTTTATTCACCTGGTAACCGCGCAGCAGGGCGATACGCTCCGCCCATTTCTCTTTCGCCTCGCCCATCGACACCCACACGTCGGTATAAATGAAATCAGCGCCTTTTACGCCCGCGGCGATATCTTCCGTCAGGGTAATATTGCCGCCGTGCTTTTTCGCCAGCGCAGTGCATTCCGCCACTAAACCCTCTTCCGGCCAGCAGGCTTTTGGCGCCACCAGGCGCAGGTCCAGCCCGGTCAGCGCGGCGGCTTCCAGCATGGAGTTACCCATGTTGTTACGCGCGTCGCCGGCGTAGACCAGCGTCATTTCATTAAATGCCTTACCCGGCAGGTGCTCTTGCATGGTCAGCAGGTCGGCCAGGAGTTGCGTCGGGTGGAATTCATCGGTCAGGCCGTTCCACACCGGCACGCCGGCATACTCCGCCAGGGTTTCTACCAGCTCCTGGCCGTAGCCGCGATATTGAATACCGTCATACATGCGACCCAGCACGCGGGCGGTATCTTTCATGGATTCTTTGTGGCCGATCTGGCTACCGCTGGATCCGAGATAGGTCACGCGGGCGCCCTGGTCGTAAGCGGCAACTTCGAAAGAGCATCGTGTACGGGTTGAGTCTTTTTCGAAGATGAGCGCGATGTTTTTGCCCTTTAGTTTCTGGGCCTCGATGCCGTTTTTCTTATCGGCTTTTAATTGCGCGGCCAGGTCGACAAGGCCGGTAATTTCTGCAGCAGTGAAATCCAGTAATCTCAAGAAATGCTTCTGATATAACGCGGACATAATTCCCTCACCTGGCAAACGCCACTATTGAATTAAAATTCACTTTATATGTATGAATATTCATTTGCAACCCCGAGTAAGAAATCTTTTACACAGAAGGTGGAGGCAATCACGGCGGTATGTGACAATAGGAGTATCTGCCGCACATTATGAGGAACGAGCCATGGCAAACCCGGAACTACTGGAAGAGCAGCGTGAGGAAACGCGTCTGATTATCGAAGAGCTGCTGGAAGATGGCAGCGATCCGGACGCGCTGTATACCATTGAGCATCATCTCTCTGCCGACGATTTCGAAACGTTGGAAAAAGTGGCGGTAGAGGCTTTCAAGATGGGTTATGAAGTCACCGAGCCGGAAGAGCTGGAAGTCGAAGAAGGCGAAGTGGTGATCTGCTGCGATATTCTGAGCGAAAGCGCGCTCAACGCCGATCTGATCGACGCCCAGGTTGAACAGCTGATGAACCTGGCGGAAAAATTCAACGTCGAGTACGACGGTTGGGGTACCTATTACGAAGACCCGAACGGCGAAGACGATGACGGCGAAGATGACGAAGATTTAATTGACGAAGACGACAACGGCGTACGCCACTAAGTCGTCAACGGATACGGCGGCGTCTGCCGCCGTATATACCCGTCCTGATTAGGGTATAGCCTGGAGCTTCAATGGATTACCCGCAAATACTCTCCCCGATTTTAGCATTCCTGCACTGCCCAACGCCGCAGGCGTGGATTGACGAAGCCCGTAAACCGGAAAACCTGCCGCTGCTGCTGACCGACCACATGGTATGCGAGCTGAAAGCGGCGCAAAACGCCATGCTGCTGGTGCGTCGCTACGTCGCCGATAAAGACGGCGCCGACGAGCTACTGGAATGCCTGAAACCGTACGAAGACTTTACCTATCGCCGTGGGCCGGAGCCGGATTTTGTCGCTCTGCATAAGCGGATCAACAAAAGCGCTATGCCGCGAACCAACGACCCGTGGGGTAGCCAGTTGCTCGACAGCATGATTTTGCTTATTAAAGAGGAGCTGCACCACTTCTGGCAGGTGCGCGAGATCATGCTGGCGCGAGATATCCCTTACGTCAAAATCACCGCCAGCAACTATGCCCGCGGTATGCGCCGGGAGGTGCGATCGCACGAGCCGGTGATGCTGATCGATAAGCTGATTTGCGGCGCTTATATCGAAGCGCGCTCCTGCGAGCGGTTTGCCGCGCTGGCGCCGTGGCTGGATGATGATCTCCAGAAGTTTTATCTGTCGTTGCTGCGCTCCGAGGCCCGTCATTATCAGGATTACCTGGACCTGGCGCAGCAGATAGCGGGGGAAGATATCAGCGAGCGCGTACGCCAGCTTGGCGAGGCGGAAGCGGCATTGATTCTCCGCCCGGAGTCCGAGTTCCGCTTCCACAGCGGCGTACCGACGGCGCCGTAGCCCGCGGTTTCCGGACTCTGTAGCCCCGGTAAGCGCAGCGCTACCGGGGTCGCCCACGGTAGCGAGGCGTTAAAGCGGTTTCAACATTCGTACTTCGCAATCGACGTGGCCGGTGCAGCCCAGCGGCTCGTCGATATGCTCAAAGCCGAGATGCTCATAAAGGGCAATCGCTTCTTTCAAAAAAGCGGTGGTCTCCAGATAGCAGCGTTTAAAACCCTGTTCGCGAGCGTAATCCATCGCCATCAGCGCCAGCTTTTTCGCCAGCCCTTTGCCGCGCGCCGAGGTCATAAAGTACATTTTCTGCAGCTCACAGATATCGGACTCGCTACATGAGAGCGCCGCCACGCCGCCGCCGCCGACCACTTCGCCATTTTGCTCCACAACCCAATAGGCGGAGCCCGGTTGGCTATAAAGTTCGTACAGTTCATCCAGGTTGGGATCAGCGACCGTATAGCCTTTATCGGCGGTCAGGCCGTATTCCGCTGAGACCTGGCGGATAACTCGGGCGATGGCGGCATTATCTGCCGCCGTAATGCGGCGTAAAGTAAAGGTCTGTGGCGCAGCAAGATTCATAGAATCACTCAATTTTAGCTTAAATAACCATACATTGTTTTAATACCATTATTCTTTGAACGACGCAAGACGTGCATAAATATATTGCTGGGTAATTTCCAGATAATATATTCTGTATGTTTAATGGCAATAATTCTGGCTTATTATTTATATATATACTTTAAAATGCAAGGACGGCGAGGTATGGAGATTTTTTCAGGGGAAAAACAAAGCAGTAGTCATTTTTTTGTTTTTCACGGTCGGGCAAAGAGTTATTTTTTTATTTGTTTGGTTAATATTATACTGTCTGTAATTACTTTAGGGATATTCATTCCCTGGGCATGGGTACGTAGTCGCCGTTATTTTTGTGAAAATATGGAAGTTAACGGTAACCGTTTTGCTTACCACGGGCGCGGTTTCACGATTTTACTTAGCTGGCTGCTGATGTTTATCGTGCTGGTTTTACTTAGTCTGGCGCTTGCCATTTTCTCTCCCGGTAGTGAAGGGCTCGAGACGCTGGCATTTCTTATCCTGCTGCCGGTCATGGTAATGAAGGGGTTAAGCTATCACGCGAATATGACCTCATTCGCTAATATTCGTTTTGGGTTTAAATGTAATCTACTGCGCGCATGGTGGATTATGCTCGGGTTACCTTTGCTGATAGTCGTGCTAATGGCGGTTATCCTCTTCATTCCCGGAAGCCGTCTCTGGTTAGGTTTTAGCATAAATGGCATGTTAGTGGGTTTCGTTGCCCTGCTTTTACTGGCACTGTGTGTCATGGCCGCCGCCAGTGGGGTGGTTTACAGTCACTGGCTTGAGCTGATCGGCAAAGGCGGAAACTTAGGTAAAACTAAATTTAATATTTATATCAGCACGAAGCGTTGCATCGTGGCGTTTTTATGGGCAACGGTAATTTTGTTGCCGTTTATGGTGCTGTTTTTGGGTTTTTTCATTTCCGCATTTATGCAATTTTTCACAGGATGTATGTTCGGCATGTGTAATGAAAATACAGCGCTGTTTATGGCATTGCGGCATCTTAGTGCGGTATTGAGTGGATATTTATCTCTCACCATTGGTATCGTATTAGCCATGGCATTTATCCGGGTGGCCTTACGTAATCACGCGTGGAATAATTTGGTGCTTGGCGACAGCATTCGTTTTCGTTCTACCCTGACGTTTTTTGGCCTTGCTCCGCGTTTATTGGCTCTGACGTTTCTTTCTCCGCTGACATTGGGTCTGGCGTATCCCTGGTTAAAGATTAATTTGATGCGCTATATTGCCGCCAACACTGAGGTGATTGGTGACTTTGAAACGCTCGACCTGCAGCAAGATGAGGCCTGTCAGCCGCCAGTAGCTGGTAAATTGTGCAGCGGTTTTTTACCTAACCTGCCGTTCTTATAATGTAAAAAAGCCGGAGCAAGCTCCGGCTTTTTTCTATCGCGAGTTTTTACAGTGCGGCGATCACTGCCTGCTGTTCAATCAGTTTCGCTTTCGCTTCCGCGTAGCCTTCCAGCTTCTCACGCTCTTTGGCGATAACCGCCTCCGGCGCGCGGGCCACAAAGCCTTCGTTGGACAGCTTGCTTTCGATACGGCCGATTTCCGCTTCGACTTTCGCCACTTCTTTCGCCAGACGCGCCAGCTCGGCTTCTTTGTCGATAAGACCCGCCATCGGGATCAGCAGCTCGGCGCCGTCGATAATCTTGGTCACGGAAACCGGACCTTTATCATCGGCAGGCAGCACGGTGATGCTTTCCAGACGCGCGAGGTTCAGCAGGAAGCTGCGGTTGTCGTTAACACGACGCTCGGCATCTTTGCTGCAGCCGCGCAGCAGCAGTTCCAGCGGTTTACCTGGCGCAATGTTCATCTCCGCACGGATGTTACGTACGGCGACGATCGCCTGCTTCAGCCATTCGGTATCGGCCAGCGCCGCTTCATCAACCTGAGAAGCCTCATACTGCGGGAACGGTTGCAGCATGATGGTATCGGCGGTGATACCGCAGATTACTTTCACGCGCTGCCAGATGGTCTCGGTGATGAAAGGAATAATCGGGTGCGCCAGGCGCAGCAGACCTTCCAGCACGGTCACCAGAGTATGGCGAGTCCCGCGCAGCTCCGCTTCGCTGCCACCGTTCATGACCGGCTTGGTCAGTTCAAGGTACCAGTCGCAGAACTGATTCCAGGTAAACTCATACAGGATGCCCGCGGCGATATCGAAGCGGAAGTTATCCAGCGCTTCGCGGTACGCTTTCACGGTCTGGTTGAATTCAGCCAGGATCCAGCGGTCGGCCAGGGACAGCACCATCTCGCCGCCGTTGAAACCGCAATCCTGATCTTCGGTATTCATCAGTACGAAGCGGCTGGCGTTCCACAGTTTGTTGCAGAAGTTACGGTAACCTTCAAGGCGCTTCATATCCCAGTTGATGTCGCGGCCGGTAGAAGCCAGCGCCGCCAGGGTAAAGCGCAGGGCGTCAGTGCCGTGTGGCTCGATGCCGTTCGGGAACTGTTTCTCGGTGCGCTTACGGATTTTTTCCGCCAGCTGAGGCTGCATCATGTTGCCGGTACGTTTTTCCAGCAGCTCCGGCAGGGTGATACCGTCAACCATATCCAGCGGGTCAATAACGTTACCCTTGGATTTGGACATCTTCTGGCCTTCGTCGTCGCGGATAAGGCCGGTCATGTAGACGGTCTTAAACGGAACCTGCGGCTTGCCGTTTTCATCTTTGATGAAGTGCATGGTCATCATGATCATGCGGGCAATCCAGAAGAAGATGATGTCGAAGCCGGACACCATCACGCTGGTCGGGTGGAACTGACGCAGCGCGTCGGTGTTTTCCGGCCAGCCGAGGGTGGAGAAGGTCCACAGCGCGGAAGAGAACCAGGTATCCAGAACGTCTTCGTCCTGACGCAGGGCAACGTCGGCGCCGAGATTATTTTCCTGGCGTACTTCGTCTTCGGTGCGGCCAACGTAGACGTTGCCCTGATCGTCGTACCATGCCGGGATGCGGTGACCCCACCACAGCTGACGGGAAATACACCAGTCCTGAATATCGCGCATCCAGGAGAAGTACATGTTTTCGTACTGCTTCGGCACGAACTGAATGTCGCCATTCTCAACGGCTTCAACTGCCGGCTTGGCCAGTACGTCGGCACGCACGTACCACTGGTCGGTTAGCATCGGTTCGATAACCACGCCGCCGCGATCGCCGTAAGGCACGGTCAGGTCGTGCGGTTTGATCTCTTCCAGCAGGCCCAGCGCGTCGACGGCGGCAACCATCGCTTTACGCGCGGCAAAACGTTCCATCTTCTGGAATTCAGCCGGGATCTCGTTGGAATAAACGTCGGATTCGTTGCCTTTGGTATCGTAAACTTCCGCGCTTTCGCGGATGTCGCCATCAAAGGTCAAAATATTAATCATCGGCAGCTGATGACGGCGGCCAACTTCGTAGTCGTTAAAGTCGTGCGCCGGGGTGATTTTCACGCAGCCGGTGCCTTTTTCCATGTCGGCGTGTTCGTCGCCAACAATTGGAATGCGGCGGTTAACCAGCGGCAGCACTACGAATTTACCAATCAGGTCTTTGTAACGCGGATCTTCCGGGTTAACGGCCACGCCGGTATCGCCCAGCAGGGTTTCCGGACGCGTGGTGGCGACCACCAGGTAATCTTTACCGTCAGCGGTTTTCGCGCCATCGGCCAGCGGATAGCGAATGTGCCACATGGACCCTTTCGATTCGCGGTTTTCCACTTCGAGGTCGGAAATGGCGGTACGCAGTTTCGGGTCCCAGTTGACCAGGCGCTTGCCGCGATAAATCAGGTCTTCTTTGTACAGGCGAACGAAGACTTCTTTCACCGCGTTGGACAGGCCTTCATCCATCGTGAAGCGCTCGCGCTCCCAGTCGACGGAGTTGCCGAGGCGGCGCATCTGACGGGTAATGGTGCCGCCGGATTCCGCTTTCCACTGCCAGATTTTGTCGATGAAAGCATCGCGGCCGTAGTCGTGGCGGGTTTTACCTTCTTCAGCGGCAATCTTACGCTCAACCACCATTTGGGTAGCGATACCCGCGTGGTCGGTACCGGCCTGCCACAGGGTGTTTTTACCCTGCATGCGCTGGTAACGAATCATGGTATCCATGATGGTTTGCTGGAAGGCATGACCCATATGCAAACTGCCGGTGACGTTCGGCGGCGGGATCATGATGCAGAAGCTCTCCTGGCTTTCATCACCATTCGGTTTGAAATAGCCCTGCTTTTCCCAGTGCTCGTAAAGCGGCTGTTCGATATCTTGTGGGTTGTATGTCTTTTCCATTATTTCCAGGTTGCCGTGTTCAGGTTGAAACCAGCCATGCGGTACGCTTTATAGCGTTCGCGCGCCAGTTGTTTCAAAGAATCTTCGTAAGGGACAAAGTCTATCACTTCTGTGAAAGCGGTGGCAAAATCTGCAAAGTTTAGCCGCAGGCTGATAAGAATATCCCGCGGACTGCTGTTGCGCTTTTGCGGCCAGGCAATTTCCACCGGCGCGCCGCCTCTCGGGCCTTCGCCCGCCAGATTATGCGGCACAAAGCTCTCCGGAGGACGCGTCCACAGCGCTTCGTCGAGGCGAATAGCCTGCTGTTCATCTTCACAGGCGATCAGTACGCGCTTGCCGTTGCGCCAACGTTCTGCGGCAATTTCGCACACCAGCTGTTCGACGGCGCTGAGCTCGTCGACGGTGTCTTCGTTGTCCAGAAGATAGAACGTTGCGTTTTTCATATATGGGGCTTCTTGTTGTGGATTTAAATGCAAAGCCGGGCGGCGCTACGCTTACCCGGCCTACAAACGGCATCTTTCCGTCGGCCCGGTAAGCGTAGCGCCACCGGGCATCAGACGGCAATCACTCTTCGCCGTTAAAACCCGCACGATTGAGCAGGAACTGCGATAACAGCGCCACCGGGCGGCCGGTCGCGCCTTTGGCCTTCCCGGAACGCCAGGCGGTACCAGCGATGTCGAGGTGCGCCCAGTTGTACTTGCGGGTGAAGCGTGACAGGAAGCAGCCAGCGGTAATCGCGCCGCCAGGACGGCCGCCGATGTTGGCCATATCCGCAAAGTTGGACTCCAGCTGATCCTGGAACTCGTCGGCCAGCGGCAGACGCCATGCGCGGTCGCCGGCCAGTTCGGAGGCGCCGATCAGCTCATGAGCCAGCGGATTATGGTTCGACATCAGGCCGGTGATGTGATGGCCGAGGGCAATCACGCAGGCGCCGGTCAGCGTCGCAACGTCGATAACCGCTTCCGGCTCGAAGCGCTCAACGTAGGTCAGCACGTCGCACAGCACCAGACGGCCTTCGGCATCGGTATTCAGCACTTCAACGGTTTGTCCGGACATGGTGGTCAGAACATCGCCTGGGCGATACGCGCGACCGCCAGGCATGTTTTCACAGCCCGCCAGCACGCCGATGACGTTCAGCGGCAGCTGCAGCTCGGCAACCATTCGCATTACGCCGTAAACCGCCGCCGCGCCGCACATGTCGTACTTCATCTCGTCCATGCCTTCGGCAGGCTTGATGGAGATACCGCCGGAGTCGAAGGTCAGGCCTTTACCGACCAGCACGATAGGGCGCGCGTCTTCAGACGGGTTGCCTTTATACTCGATGACCGACATCAGCGACTCGTTCTGCGAGCCGTTGCCGACGGCAAGATAGGAGTTCATCCCCAGCTCGCGCATCTGCTGCTCGCCGATTACGCGGGTGATGACGTTCTTGCTGTAGGTGTCAGCCAGCTGGCGCGCCTGGGAAGCCAGATAAGCCGCGTTACAGATATTCGGCGGCATGTTGCCGAGATCTTTCGCCGCTTTGATGCCGGCGGCAATCGCCAGGCCATGCTGAATGGCGCGTTCGCCGCTGGTGAGCTCGCGGCGGGTCGGCACGTTAAAGACCATTTTACGCAGCGGACGACGCGGCTCGCTTTTGTTGGTCTTCAACTGATCGAAGCTGTACAGCGTCTCTTTGGCGGTTTCAACGGCCTGGCGAACTTTCCAGTAGTTGTTGCGCCCTTTAACGTGCAGTTCGGTCAGGAAGCAGACGGCTTCCATCGAGCCAGTGTCATTCAGAGTATTAATGGTTTTCTGAATAACTTGTTTATACTGACGTTCATCCAGTTCGCGCTCTTTACCACAGCCGATGAGCAGAATGCGCTCAGACAGGATGTTCGGCACATGGTGCAGTAACAAGGTCTGGCCAGGCTTGCCTTCGAGCTCGCCGCGACGCAGCAGGGCGCTGATGTAACCGTCGCTGATTTTATCGAGTTGTTCGGCGATGGGGGAGAGGCGACGTGGTTCGAAGACGCCGACCACGATACAGGCACTCCGCTGCTTCTCCGGGCTACCGCTTTTTACACTGAACTCCATGCACTATGCTCCTGAATCTTAAAGACAACAGTGGTGGCTACGGCTATACTCGTCGCCTTTCCAGTTGCAGATGCGTTGGCTACGCCTGCTTACCCCTGACGCTGGCTGATGCCGCTTTGGGGCTTCACAGTCCTGCCGCCTTTCTACAACTCGAAATCCATTGAGTATATAATTGCAAGCTTTCGTAACTCATGTCCGCTGTTGCGGTGACTTCGTGTTAATCTTAACGTTATTACGGCCTTGGTTCGTCAGAAAAGATCCTGATACGCAGAACCGATGAGTCATTTAATCTTAGCGATGTTTTCGACGACAAAAGAGAATAAATGACGTTTAAGCCATGAAACAAGCAATTTTCCTGCAATAAGACGGGTTTTTACGGGCGTATTTATAGTGATAATCATAAGATATCTGGTTCGTGAGACGCTGAAAAGCCAGTTGGCGATCCTATTCATCCTGTTACTGATTTTCTTCTGTCAGAAACTCGTCAGGATCCTCGGCGCCGCGGTAGATGGCGATATCCCGACCAACCTGGTGCTCTCGCTGTTAGGGCTGGGCGTACCGGAAATGGCGCAGCTCATTCTGCCCCTGAGTCTTTTCCTCGGGTTGTTGATGACGCTGGGCAAACTGTATACCGAAAGCGAAATTACGGTGATGCACGCCTGCGGCTTAAGTAAAGCCGTATTGATTAAGGCGGCAATGATCCTTGCCCTGTTTACCGGCGCTGTCGCGGCGGTCAACGTGATGTGGGCGGGGCCGTGGTCGTCGCGCCATCAGGACGAAGTGCTGGCGGAAGCCAAAGCTAACCCCGGAATGGCGGCGCTGGCTCAGGGCCAGTTCCAGCAGGCCAGCGACGGCAGCGCGGTGTTGTTTATCGAAAACGTCAACGGTAACCGCTTCAACGACGTGTTCCTGGCGCAACTGAGGCCTAAAGGCAACGCGCGTCCTTCCGTGGTGGTTGCGGATTCCGGCGAGTTGTCGCAGAAAAAAGACGGCTCCCAGGTGGTCACCATGACTCAAGGGACGCGTTTTGAAGGCACGGCGATGCTGCGCGATTTCCGTATTACCGACTTCAAAAACTACCAGGCGGTTATTGGCCATCAGGCGGTAGCGGCCGATCCTGGCGACACTGAACAGATGAATATGCGCACCCTGTGGCATACCGACACCGATCGCGCCCGCGCCGAGCTGCACTGGCGATTTACGCTGGTGGCGGCGGTGTTCATGATGGCGCTGATGGTTGTCCCGCTCAGCGTGGTGAACCCGCGTCAGGGCCGCGTGCTGTCTATGCTGCCGGCGATGCTGCTGTATCTGGTGTTCTTCCTGCTGCAAACGTCGATCAAATCGAACGCGGGTAAAGGCAAAATGGACCCCGCCATCTGGATGTGGGGTGTGAACCTGCTCTACTTCGCGTTGGCGGTGCTGCTTAACCTGTGGGATACGGTGCCGATGCGTCGTTTCCGTGCCCGGTTTAATAAAGGAGCGGTGTGATGCAGGCGTTTGGCGTACTTGACCGCTATATCGGTAAAACCATTTTCAACACCATCATGATGACGTTGTTCATGCTGGTGTCGCTCTCCGGCATTATTAAGTTTGTCGACCAGCTGAAAAAAGCCGGGCAGGGCAGCTATGATGCGCTGGGAGCAGGACTCTATACCATTCTCAGCGTGCCAAAAGATGTGCAAATCTTCTTCCCAATGGCGGCCCTGCTTGGGGCTTTGCTGGGGCTGGGTATGCTGGCGCAGCGCAGCGAACTGGTGGTGATGCAGGCTTCCGGCTTTACCCGTATGCAGGTGGCGCTGGCGGTGATGAAAACGGCGATCCCGCTGGTGTTGTTGACCATGGCGATGGGTGAATGGGTGGCGCCGCAGGGCGAACAGATGGCGCGTAACTACCGTGCGCAGCAGATGTACGGCGGTTCGCTGCTGTCGACCCAGCAGGGGTTGTGGGCGAAAGACGGGCATAATTTTGTCTACATTGAACGCGTAAAGGGTAACGATGAGCTGGGCGGGGTGAGCATCTACCAGTTTAACGATAACCGTCGTCTGCAATCTGTTCGTTACGCCGCTTCCGCTAAGTTTGATAATGACGCCAAGATCTGGCGCCTGTCGCAGGTGGATGAATCTAATCTGACCGATCCGAAACAGGTTACCGGCACGCAAATGGTCAGCGGAACCTGGAAGACCAAACTGACGCCGGACAAACTCGGCGTGGTTGCGCTGGATCCGGACGCGCTATCAATCAGCGGCCTGCATAACTATGTGACCTATCTGAAGTCCAGCGGCCAGGATCCTGGCCGTTACCAGCTCAACATGTGGAGCAAAATCTTCCAGCCGCTGTCGGTGGCCGTGATGATGCTGATGGCGCTGTCGTTCATCTTTGGTCCCCTGCGGAGCGTGGCAATGGGCGTGAGAGTCGTTACCGGGATTAGCTTCGGCTTTATCTTTTACGTACTCGACCAGATATTTGGCCCGCTAACATTGGTTTACGGCATACCGCCGATAATCGGCGCGCTGCTGCCAAGCGCAAGCTTCTTCCTGATAAGCCTTTGGCTGATGATGAGAAAAGCGTAGTTCGATAAATGACCCGGCCAAGCGCAAGCAACGCCGGGTTTTTTGTGCCCGCGGTTTGAGTGGCGATCCGCAGTGTAATGCCCTGTATTGTTGTCGCCCGGATCGGACGCAGCGCGCCGCAATCCGGGGCTCGACACTGACGTTAACGGCGCCTTCCGCCTAGCAGGCTTCCCAGCATGCCGCGGACGATCTGGTTGGTGACCTGACGTACGGCGCTTTTGGCGGCGGTCTGCACAATACCATCTCGTTTACCGCCGCGCGGGCCGGTAGTGCCGAACAGAATATCTTTCAGTCCCCCGAGCAGCCCGTCGTCATCGCCGCTTTGTTGGCCTTTTGCCGGCGGCGCCGACTGCTGCTCGGTGGCGACCTGCACCCCTTTTTGCAGCATTTCGAAGGCCGATTCGCGGTCAATCTCTTCTTCATACTTGCCGTACAGCGCCGAGTGGTTAATCAGGCCATTTCGCTCATCGTCGCTGACCGGCCCCATCCGCGAGCATGGGGCGATAACCATCGCTCTTTCTACTATCGATGGGCTGCCTTTTTCGTCGAGGAAGGAGATCAGTGCTTCGCCGGTACCGAGCTCCTGAATGGCCTGCTCGGTACTGAACGCCGGATTGGCGCGCATGGTTTGGGCGGCGGTCTTCACCGCTTTTTGATCCTTCGGGGTAAAGGCGCGCAGGGCATGCTGCACGCGGTTGCCCAACTGGCCGAGCACGGCATCCGGGATATCCGACGGATTCTGCGAGACAAAATAGACGCCGACCCCTTTAGAACGGATAAGGCGAATCACCTGCTCGATTTTATCCAGCAGTACCTGCGGCGCATCGTTAAACAGCAGGTGGGCTTCGTCGAAGAAGAACACCAGCTTCGGTTTTTCGAGGTCGCCGGCTTCCGGCAGGCGCTCGTAGAGTTCGGAGAGCATCCACAGCAGGCTGGCGGCGTAAAGCTTCGGCATCTGATAGAGCTTTTCGGCGCTGAGGATATTAATCACCCCTTTACCGCTGGCATCGACACGCATCCAGTCCTGAATATCCAGCATCGGTTCGCCGAAGAAGTGCTCTGCGCCCTGCTGCTCCAGGGTTAACAGCCCGCGCTGGATAGCGCCTACCGAAGCGCTGCTGATGTTGCCATACTGGTTCTGGAAGGCTTTGGCGTTATCACCGATAAACTGGGTGATGGCGCGGAGATCTTTAAAGTCCAGTAGCAGCAGACCGCGATCGTCAGCGATACGGAAAATAATGTTCAGCACGCCGCTTTGTACTTCATTAAGATTGAGCAGGCGGGCGAGCAGCAGGGGGCCGAGGTCCGACACCGTGGCGCGCACCGGGTGGCCCTTTTCACCAAAGATATCCCAAACAACCACCGGGTTGGTGTGCGGCTTCCAGTCGGTAACGCCGATTTTTTCCAGACGCGCCTGAAGCTTCTCAGAGCTCTGGCCTGCCTCCGCAATACCGGTCAGGTCGCCTTTCACATCGGCCATAAAGACCGGCACGCCGATCTCGGAAAATGACTCCGCCAGTTTTTGCAACGTTACGGTTTTACCGGTACCGGTGGCGCCGGTAATTAGGCCGTGACGGTTAGCCATTGCTGGCAGCAGATGGAGCTGTTTGTCCAGCGTGCGTGCGATTAGCAAGGGTGAGCTCATGATCGATTCCTCCATTTATCCTGCGTCGATTATAGGCAACCTGACAGCAAAAAGAGGGAGGAAATCGATAACTCTCAACGTTTAATCTTACGCGCAGTGGCGCTGAATCAGCGCAATGCTCTGTTCAATCTCGCGGCGAATATCCTCTTCGCGCCATGACGCCAGCTGCGGAGCGAAAGGCTCGAAGGCGTAATCCCCCTGGTATCCGCGGGCTTCGAGATGCCGCACCTGTTGACAGGTCAGCAGCCGGTCATGCGGCGTCAGCATGATGCGCTCGTCGTCGGTCAACTGTTCTCGCGGGCGGGAATCGTCAACGCCGGAGAGGTGAACCAGACCTATCTCAGCAATGTCCAGCTGGCTGAATTCCTCTTCTGCTTGTGGATAAAGGTGATGGTGGAAAGTATCAATCAACAGCTTAAACGGCACCTGAGCATCGCGAATGAGCGCCTGAGCCTGCGCCGCCGAGCGCAGCGAACTTTGTGGGAAGCCCAGCGGCTCGACCAGGCCCTGAATGCCATATTGTTCGAACAGCGGCGCCAGCTCGCGCATAGCGGCAAGCGTTTCTTGCGGCGCTACCGGGGTGCCATCATTTAACGGGCACATCACCAGCGATTTGGCGCCAATAGCCTGCGCTTCTTTCAGCAGCGACTCCGTCAGGTGACGTACTTCAGCGCTGTGGCGGTTGAAAGGATAGACGGCGTTGATCGTCAGAATTTCAAGCTGGTAACGGTCGGCCAGCCTGCGCACCTGCTGGTGGGTGAGCGCGTCGGTGACTTTACCGCTGGGTAAATCATTACGCAGCTCGACCTTGTGCAGCCCGAGTTCGCTCACCAGACGGAAAAACGCCTCAATGCTGAGCGACGGCGCAATTTTACGATTGATACAGAAACGCTGCAGGGCAATGGCCATTTGACACTCCTGACAAGATGTTGACTGGTTTAGTTCGCTTGCCAGATAGTTAAAATGTTTATTTCATCATTGGCAATGGATGAAATGATGGTTGTTTGAGCACGATCGCAAAAAAGTTGCTGCGCCATTTCATGGTTTACATCAAAGATAACCGCATAAAATCTCACCTTCGCTACTGCTGTGATTTGAAATTGTATGGAGATTGGTTTGCTGAAAAATGCGACAACCATCACCAAAGTAGAATTTCATTTTATCTGATTATTGAAATATAAATTTCATTTTACTACGGTTATAGCACAGCACAATCAGCGACGGGCCGTAACTTGCACGGCCTTCTACACTATGAGGCGAGAAGATGACTATCACAGGTAACTTTATTGGTGGGAAAACGGTAACCAGCAGCAGCCGGGAAACGATGCCGGTGTACGATCCGGCTACTGGCGATGTGGTTCGCGAAGTCACGCTTTCCACCGCGCAGGAGGTTTCCGATGCAATCCAGGTCGCTCGCGACGCTTTTGACAGCTGGTCCCGCACCACGCCGCTGCGCCGCGCCCGCGTGCTGTTCAATTTCAAAATGCTGCTCGAACAGCACGTCGATGAACTGGCGGGCATTATCGTTAGCGAGCATGGCAAAGTATGGTCCGATGCGTTGGGCGAGCTGACCCGAGGCATGGAAGTGGTTGAGTTTGCCTGCGGCATTCCGCACCTCATTAAAGGTGAGTTTTCTTCCGACGTGGGTACCGGCGTCGACAGCTATTCGCTCATGCAGCCGCTGGGCGTGGTGGCGGGGATAACGCCGTTTAATTTCCCGGCGATGGTGCCGATGTGGATGTTCCCCATCGCGCTGGCCTGCGGCAACAGCTTCGTGCTAAAACCACCTGCGCTGGCCCCGACCGCGGCGGTACGCATGGCTGAGTTACTGAAAGAAGCCGGTCTGCCGGATGGCGTCTTTAACGTCATTCACTGCAGCAATGAAGATGCCGAGCAGCTTTATACCGACCCGCGTATTGCAGCCGTCAGCTTTGTCGGCTCCTCCGGCGTGGCGGAATATATCTATAAAACCGCCAGCGCTCACGGAAAACGCGTCCAGGCGTTTGGCGCGGCGAAAAACCATGCCATCGTGATGCCGGACGCCGATCTTGATGCGACCGTGAATGCCATTATGGGCGGCGCGTATGGTTCCGCTGGCGAGCGCTGCATGGCCCTGCCGGTAGTGGTGGCCGTCGGTGACGAGACTGCAGATAAGTTGATTGCCCGCTTGAAACCATTAGTCGAGTCGCTGAAAGTCGGTCCTGGCTGCCTGCGCGGCAAAGACGAAAACGAAATGGGGCCGGTGGTATCCGAAGCGCATCAGAAAAAAGTACTTGGCTATATTGATAAGGGCGTCAGCGAAGGGGCGTCGTTGGTGGTGGATGGCCGCAGGCTGCGCGTGGCCGGGCATGAGGACGGATATTACGTTGGCGGTACGCTGTTTGACCACGTCACTCCGGAAATGACCATTTGGCGCGAAGAGATTTTTGGTCCGGTGCTGGGGATTGTCCGCATCGCTGATTACCAAAGCGCGCTGTCGCTGGTTAACAGCCACGAATTCGGTAACGGCAGCGCCGTCTTTACCAGCAACGGCCATACCGCCCGCGAGTTCGTCCATGACGTACAGGCCGGCATGGTTGGCGTCAACGTACCGGTGCCGGTGCCGATGGCCTTCCATAGCTTCGGCGGCTGGAAGCGCTCGGTATTTGGCGCGCTGAACGTCCACGGGCCGGACGGCGTCCGCTTCTATACCCGTATGAAAACTGCCACCGTGCGTTGGCCGCAGGGGCAGCAAACCGTATCTGAATTCAGTATGCCGACGTTAGGTTAATCGGCGAAGGAGAACGCTATGTCGTTATTGGCTAAAGCGCAACAAGAGGGACATATCCAGCACATCACCCCGCAGAGCGCGGGGTGGCAGTATATTGGCTTTGATGTCTGGATGTTAAAACAGGGGCAAACCGTGACCCTGGAGAGCGGTGATCGTGAGCTATGTTTGGTTCTGGTCTCTGGGCTGGCCTCGATCAAAACTCAGCACGCCGATTTTCCCGACCTTGGTAAACGCATGTCGCCATTCGAGCGTACGCCGCCGTGGTCGGTCTATGTGCCGCCGCACGATAAGGTCGAGGTCACTGCAGATTCCGATCTTGAGCTGGCGGTCTGCAGCGCGCCGGGCAAAGGCAGCTTCCCGGCGCGAGTGATACGGCCTGAGGATGTCGGCGTAGAGCATCGCGGTAAAGGGCGTAACCAGCGGCTGGTACATAATATTCTGCCGGATAATGCGCAGGCGGATTGCCTGCTGGTGGTGGAAGTCTACACCGAAGAAGGGGCGACCAGCTCCTGGCCATCGCACAAGCACGATACCGCGCTGCCGGGGCAGGAAACCCAGCTGGAAGAGACCTACTACCACCGCTTCGATCCGCCGCAAGGCTTTGCCTTTCAGCGAGTGTACACCGATGACCGCAGCCTGGATGCCTGTATGGCGCCCTATAACCATGATGTGGTGATGGTGCCGCGCGGCTACCATCCGGTAGCGGCGATCGCCGGTTACAACAGCTACTATCTGAACGTAATGGCGGGGCCGGATCGTAAGTGGCTATTTACCTGGGAAGACGATCACGCCTGGATCAACAGCGAGCGCTATTCATAGTGCGCGATAAACGAGAAAAGCCGGGGATGTCCCCGGCTTTTTTGTCTGTTGATTGCCGTTGTATACAGCGTAGTGTAACGGGTAATCAGGCGCGGTGCTGCTGCGGCTCTTTGCTGCTATTCAATGCCAGCGATACCGCTAGCGTCTGGGCCAGGCACAGCGAGGCCACCTGCGAGCGGAAACCATCAACCTGCGCTTCACGCACAACAAAGCACACATCACTGAAGGCGGCAAGCGGGCTTACCTGGCTATCGGTAATGGCGATTTGTCGCGCCTTGCGCTGGGCGCCAAGCTCAACCAGTTCCACCACTTCACGGGCGTAGGGCGAGAAGCTCACCGCCACAACCACATCCTTCGGCCCCACCAGACTGAGCTGCTCGGTGAACATCCCGCCGAGGCCGTCGATCAGGAAGGCTTTGCGATCCAGATGGCGCAGCGCGTAGGTCAGGTAAGAGGCGACGCTGAACGAGCGACGCAGACCGATGACATAGATATTTTCCGCATCCGCCAGTAAATCTACCGCCCGGTTGAGGTCTTCGCCGGAGGTCTGCATTGCCAGTTGCTGTAATGCCTGGGTATTGACCATGCTGAACATGTTGAGGATTTCCGTCGGCGTTTCCGGCGGCGTCGTTTCGTCGTTAGTAGTCTGGCGGAAGAGACGCGCGCGCTCGGTGTAGTTGGCGGTCTCTTCCATCAGATGCTGCCTGAACATCTGCTTCATTTCGTTAAAGCCGCTGAAGCCAAAGGCGTTAGCGAAGCGAATCAGCGTTGAGGGCGGAACGTCAGCCTGTTGCGCAATGGAGGCTACGGTATCGAAAGCAACGCTATTACTGTTATCCAGTATATAGCGCGCCACCTGCTTCAGACGTTTGCTGAGCGTGTCGTAGCGCCGTCTGATTTCATCCTGCAGGATGGTCAGTTGGGTCGGATTATTAGCCATAAGTTGCGCTCTGAGAAAATGGAAGGAATATGGCTTCCAGTGTACCAAATGAAGCGAATTTTTCATTTTTTGCGATGAAATACGCGATTCATTTCACGAAGAAACCGCAGGCCCGCCGCTTTCAAGGAAGAGGCGGGCCTGAAGGAGGTTAGCCGCGCGCTTCGCGCCAGTAGCCGATGAGCCGTAGATAGTTGCGTTTCACTTCATCGATTAGCGCTGCGTCATCCAGTTCGCCCTGCATCCAGCGGCGCGAAGGCTGGCCAAAGATGGTTCGGCCGACGGCAAAACCCTTGATCATCGGGTGCCCGGCCGCTTCGGCGAAACCTGAACGCAATCGATCCGATGGCGCATCCAGCCCCAGGAGCAGGATGCCCCGGCACCATGGGTCTTCGCGCTCGATAAGCGCTGAAATCCGCTCCCACTGGGCGCTGGCCAGCGGCGGCAGCTTCCACCAGTCCGGCTGGATGCCCAACTGATAGAAATGCTCCAGCATAGTGTGGTAGTGGCGTTCATCTTTGTCCGGTCCGTTCTCCGGCAGGATCACTTCCAATAGCAGCTCGTGCCCCGACTTATTGCAGGCCTGCCAGACTTCCAGCAGCAGCGCGTCCTGCTCGGCGCGCAGCGCTGCCGGGTCATCCGGGTGGTAAAAGACCAGGCATTTGACGACGTGCTCAAGCGGCCAGTCGATCAGCTGTGAGCCAATATTGCCATGTTCAAGACGTAGCGGACGCGAGCTGGGGAGCTCAATCGGCCGACCGATCCACCAGCCTTTACCGGTAATGGCGTTAAGTGAACGTTGACCATAGGTTCCATCGGCGAGGATGCCGCTGCGCCGATCCAGTCCGGCCTCTGTGGCTGCCGCCTCGGCGGCGGCCAACAGTAGCAGTTTGAGTTCGGGAATACAGGCCGGGTCGCGCCCGGTTTCTAATGCCAGATCCGCCAGCTGTTTACGATGGTCAAAGGCGAAGATACACAGTTCCGGCCACGACTGGCATCGGCTGGTCACCCGGTGCAAATGATTAAGCCGCGCGTCGATATCCGGGCGTGGAACGGCACCGGCCCGCGATAGATAATCATCAAGCTCCACTTTCGTCGGCATCGCCGGCGCGCAGCCGTGACGTGACACCACCAGCGCGCCGCAGGCGTTGGCGTAGCGGCAGGCCTGTTCCCAGCCTTCATCATTAAGCCAGCCGCGCAGCAGTCCGGACATAAAAGCGTCGCCGGCGCCGAGTACGTTGAGTACTTCGACGCGAACGCCTTGCTGCAGCGGCACTTCGTCCCAGCTATCCGGGATGGCGCCCTCCAGCACCACGCAGCCCATCGGCCCGCGCTTGCAGACCAGCGTCGCGTTGGTGGCATGGCGAACGTTTTTCAACGCGGTGAGGGTATCGGTGCTGCCGCCGGCAATATGAAACTCTTCTTCAGTGCCGACGACTAAATCGAACAGGTGCAGAACTTCCTGCAACTGACGGGTCACCGGACCCGACTCAATGAAACGCGTTTCACCGTCGCCCAGCGAAGTGAGCCCCCACAGCACCGGACGGTAATCGATATCCAGTGCGGTACGCAGGCCGTGGCGGCGGGCGTATTCCAGCGCCTTCAGTACCGCATCGCGGGTATTGGCGTGTGAAAGGTGGGTGCCGGTCACCGCCAGAGCGCGTGAAGAGGCGATGTACTCTTCATTGATATCGTCAGGCGTCAGCGCCATATCGGCGCAGTTGTCGCGGTAGAAAATCAGCGGGAAGGTATCCTGATCCTTAATGCCCAGCATCACCAATGCGGTCAGCCGTTCTTTATCTGTGATCAGATATTCGGTATCGACACCTGCGCGGCTGAGGGTTTCACGCAGAAACCGGCCGTTGTGCTCATCGCCCACCCGCGCCAGCATCGCCGATTTTAATCCCTGAATCGCGGTACCAAAGGCGACGTTGCCCGAGGAGCCGCCGAGATACTTGGCGAAACTGGCCACATCTTCCAATCTTGCCCCTATCTGCTGGGCGTAGAGATCGACGGCCACCCGGCCAATACAGATGACGTCGAGCCGCTTAACTGCTGCATTCATCGCTAGGGTTTCCTTTTGCAAATCTGCTGCCAGGAGAAGGTCGCATGAGTGACAGTCTGCCGTGAACAGCCTGATGGTTATTAGTTATCTCTAGTTTGAGAAATAAATATTTCATTTTCAAATCTAATCGAAATTAAAAAACCAAAAGTGTGAAGGATCTACCACTCTGCGCGGATGAGCGGCTGCCCACCCATACATGTTGTATGCATCCCGCTTATCCATGTTTCCCTTTTTTTAATATCAATATTATCCATAATTTTCATGTAGATAATCTTATATTCACCCTTTCGTTTGGAAACCTGCTCGCGAAGGAGATGTAAGTGAAACGTGTGAAATGGGTAGAGAGTTTGATCCTTCTCGCAAAATGAAACATTTCTTCTGTATTTGTGTTTAATGAAAAAAATGTTTGCCTATAATCCAAAAATATTCCAGTGGACGTTAACGGCTTTCCCTCACCTACGCCATCTTCTCTGGCGAGCAAAGCGCTAACTCACACGACAAATACTGAACGATAAGGATTAGGCAACATGGGCAAACTGAGACTGACAATGGCGCAGGCGCTGGTGAAGTTCCTTGATAACCAGTATCTGGAGGTGGACGGCGAAGCGCAGAAATTCGTGAAAGGGATTTTCGCTATTTTTGGTCACGGCAACGTGTTGGGCTTAGGCCAGGCGCTGGAAGAGAACAGCGGCGAACTGCGGGTTTACCAGGGGCGTAATGAACAAGGCATGGCCCATGCGGCTACAGGCTTTGCCCGTCAATCACTGCGCCGGCAGATCATTGCCTGCACTTCTTCCATCGGTCCGGGGGCGGCCAACATGATCACCGCCGCGGCGACGGCGACAGCCAACCGTATCCCGTTGTTATTACTGCCGGGCGATGTCTTTGCCACCCGCCAGCCGGACCCGGTACTGCAGCAAATCGAACAGAGCCACGATCTGAGTATCACGACTAACGACGCATTTCGCGCGGTGAGTAAGTACTGGGATCGAATTACACGCCCGGAACAGCTAATGAGCGCCTGCATTAATGCCATGCGCGTGCTGACGGATCCGGCGGAAACCGGCGCGGTCACCTTGTGTCTGCCGCAGGACGTGCAGGGTGAAGCCTGGGATTATCCCGAGTCCTTTTTTGCCCGCCGCGTCCACCGTCTGGATCGCCGTCCGCCAAGCGCAGCGCAGCTGTCGGATGCGGTAGCGGCAATTAAAGCCAGCCGTAAACCGCTCATCGTCTGCGGCGGCGGCGTGAAATATTCCGCGGCAGGCGAAGCGCTGGTGAGCTTCGCCGAACGTTACGGCATTCCGTTTGCGGAAACACAGGCCGGTAAGGGTACGGTGGTTTCATCGCATCCGCTGAACGTCGGCGGCGTTGGCGAAACGGGCTGTCTGGCTGCCAATTTGTTGGCGAAAGAGGCCGATCTGGTCATCGGTATCGGCACGCGCTTTAGCGATTTCACCACCTCCTCGAAATGGATATTCCAGTCCCCGGGCGTGCGCTTTCTTAACGTTAACGTCAGTAATTTTGATGCCTGGAAGCTGGACGGCATCCCAATGCTGGCGGACGCCCGCGAGGCGCTAAGCGCGCTCAGCGCTGCGCTGGCGAACGAGTCCTGGCAGGCAGGATGGGGCGCGCAGATTGCAAGCGTGCAGAGCCGGCAGATGAAAGAGACCCAGCGCGTCTACCAGGCTGTCTGGCAGGAAACGGATTTCGTACCAGAAATTGACGACCATATTGACCGTGAATCGGTATATCGCGAATTCCGTCAAATCACGGATTCCACCCTGACGCAAAGCAGCGTTCTTGGCCTGCTGAATGAGTCGCTGGCGGCGGATGCGGTCATTGTGGCGGCGGCGGGTAGCCTGCCGGGGGATTTACAACGCGTCTGGCGCAACCGGGCGGTGAATACCTATCACGTCGAGTACGGCTACTCGTGCATGGGCTATGAGGTCAACGCCGCTCTCGGCGTGAAGCTGGCGCAGCCGCAGAGCGAGGTCTATTCGCTGGTCGGCGATGGCTCCTTCATGATGCTGCATTCTGAACTGGTCACCTCCCTGCAGGAGCGGGCGAAGATCAACGTCATTCTGCTCGACAACATGGCGAATGGCTGCATCAACAACCTGCAGCTGGAACACGGTATGGATAGCTTCGGCACCGAGTTCCGCTACCGCTCGGCGGAAAACGGCCGGTTGCAGGGCGGGCTGGTGCCGGTGGATTTCGCCACGATCGCTTCCGGCTACGGCTGCAAGACCTGGCGGGTCACCACCCTTGAAGAGCTACGCCACGCGCTGGATGCCGCTCGCCGTGAAACCGTCAGCACGCTCATCGACATTAAAGTACTGCCGAAAACTATGGTCCACAAATACGGTAGCTGGTGGAACGTCGGCGTGG
Organism: Klebsiella sp. K-3; assembly: GCF_051207495.1. Classification (NCBI taxonomy): domain Bacteria; kingdom Pseudomonadati; phylum Pseudomonadota; class Gammaproteobacteria; order Enterobacterales; family Enterobacteriaceae; genus Klebsiella; species Klebsiella sp. K-3. Next base: position 193,650 of record NZ_JBPNXF010000011.1, read on the forward strand.
CGCAGACGGCACTGTCGGAACGTATCCGTAAAGTCGCTGAAATGATTAATGAAAAACGCGCCCAGGCGCGGGATTACTAACAAAGAACACGAACCCTGAACCCTACAGAACTTCGGAGAGAACCATCATGTCACTCAAATTAGGTGTCATCGGCGCAGGCGCCATCGGTAAAGAACATATCCGTCGCTGCACCCAGGTCTTACAGGGGGCGACCGTGGTCGCCGTTTCCGATATCAATGCCGATAACGCCCGTGCGGCAGTGGCGCTGCCGGGCGTGCAGGCGGAAGTCTACGCCGATGGTCATGATGTGATTAAAGCCAGCGACGTTGACGCCGTGCTGGTGACCTCCTGGGATCCAACCCATGAAGAGTACACCCTGGCGGCTATTGAGGCCGGTAAGCCCGTATTTTGCGAAAAGCCGTTGGCGATGAGCGCGGAAGGCTGCCGCCGCATCGTTGATGCTGAAATGAAAGCCGGGCGTCGCCTCGTTCAGGTCGGCTTTATGCGTCCTTACGATGAAGGCTATCTGGCGCTGAAGAAAGTCATTGATGACGGCGATATCGGCGCGCCGCTGATGCTGCGCTGCGCCCACCGCAACCAGTCGGTCGGCGAGAACTACACCACCGATATGGCGATCACCAACACCCTGATCCACGAGCTGGACGTGCTGCGCTGGCTGCTAAATGACGACTACCGCTCCGTACAGGTACGCTTCCCGCGTTCGACCTCCCATACCCATGCGCGGCTGAAAGATCCACAGATCGTCTCGTTTGAAACGAAAAAGGGCACCCTGATCGACGTCGAAGTCTTCGTAAATTGCCAGTACGGCTACGACATTCAGTGCGAAGTCGTTGGCGAAACGGGCATTGCGCGCCTGCCGGAACCGTCGGCGGTGGAGATGCGTAAAGCCGCCAGCCTGTCGACCGCCATCCTCACCGACTGGAAAGACCGTTTCATCAAAGCCTACGACGTCGAACTGCAGGCATTTATCAATGATGTGAAAGCCGGCAAGCTGCAGGGCCCATCTGCCTGGGACGGCTATGCGGCATCGGTTGCCGCCGACGCCTGTCTGAAAGCGCAGGAGTGTAACGAACCGGTAGCCGTGACGCTGCCTGAATGCCCGGCATTCTACCAACGCTAAATCCTCCTTCACCGACGTAACGTTTCAAACAGGTAACGACGATGAAAATTGCTTTTGATGTCGATGTGATTCGCGATCTCGGAATCACCAGAATGGTTCAGCAGGTGGCGGAGTGGGGCTACAAATACATTGAGCAGTCGCCGCACCCGCAGATCAACCCGTTCTACAAACATCCGCGCGCCAGCCGAGAGATCATGGCCGAGTATAAGCAGGCGCTGCGCGACAACGGCGTTGAGCTCTCCTCGTTCATCTGCGTGTATCGCTGGTCCGGCCCGGATGAACTGCGTCGTCAGGCGGCGGTGAAGAACTGGAAGCGGTTAATCGAAGTGGCGGTGGAGATGGGCGTGCAGGTTATCAATACCGAATTTTCCGGCGATCCTAACCAGCCGGAAATTTGCGAAGAAATGTTCTACCGCTCGATGGAAGAATTACTGCCGATATTCGAACGTGAAGGTATCCGCGTCGAAATCCAGGCCCACCCGTGGGACTTCTGCGAAGAAAACAACGAGACGGTGGATATCGTGAAGTCCTTTCGCAGCGACAACGTGAAGTATGTCTACAGCGTGCCGCACACCTTCTTCTACGACAAAGGCAAAGGTGAAGTTGAGAAGATGCTGCGCTATGCCGGTCAGGACCTGTCGCACGTGTTGATTGCCGATACCCGCAACCACACCAAACACTGCCGCTATATCGTTAATCCGCCGGGCGTTGACGCCGCCGTACACCAGCACGTCGGCGTCGGTGAGGGGGATGTCGATTTCGATGCCCTGTTCCGCACCCTGCGCGATATGCGCTTCGCTGAACAGACCTTCAAAGTTGGCGGTGAACCGATCGTCTGCACCTCGCTGTTTGGTTACCCGGAAAAGATGAAATACCAGGCCGTGGAAACGCGTGAACTTATAGAACGTGAACTGCTGCGCCGGTAAGGCGCGGCGGCAGGAGCATCAAAATGAACAAAGACAATGTCAAACTGGCTATCGCCCCTATCGGTTGGACTAACGACGATATGCCTGAGCTGGGAAGCGAAAACACCTTCCAGCAAACGGTCAGCGAAATGGCGCTGGCCGGGTTTACCGGCAGCGAAGTCGGCAGCAAATATCCGCGCGATCCGGCGGTGCTGAAGCCGATGCTGGATATTCGCGGCATGCAAATTTGCAACGCCTGGTTCAGCACCTTCTTCGCGAATGGCCAAAAAGAAAAAACCATCGATGAATTCGTTAATCACATGAATTTTCTCCATGCGATGGGTGCGAAGGTGATTGGCTGCTCTGAGCAAAGTGGCAGTATCCAGGGGCTCGATAAACCGATTCTCGGCGATGCGAAGCCGTGCTTTAGCGACGAAGAGTGGCAGCGGGTAGCCGAAGGTTATAACGCGCTTGGCAAGCTGGCGGCAGAAAAGGGGATGCAGGTTTGCCTGCATCACCATATGGGCACCGGCATTCAGACTACCGCGGAGATCGACAAGTTTATGTCGCTGGTGGACGAACGCGTCTTCCTGCTCTACGACACCGGTCACGCCTGGTATTCAGAGGGCGGCGAGGCGCCGATGCTGACGATCCTGAAAAAATATCTGCCGCGCATCAACCACGTGCATCTGAAAGACGTCCGCCCCGCGGTAATTGAGCAGGTGCGCCGCGAAGGGCTCTCATTCCTCGACGGCGTCAAGAAAGGCACCTTTACCGTACCGGGAGATGGCGAAATAGATTTCCGTCCGGTCTTCCAGTTGCTGGATGACTACGGCTACAAGGGTTGGATGGTAGTGGAAGCCGAACAAGACCCTGCGCTGGCGAACCCCTTCGAATACGCCGTAAAGGCGCGTAAGTACATCCGCGAAACGGCAGGAATCTGATCGTTGATGCATTTCGGGCCACACAGCTGCGTGGCCCGCTTTTTCTAAACCTCAAGAGAACCACACGAGAACGACACGTCCGTGAGGCAGGAGGCCTCTGTATTCAGACAAGAGCATATCTTCCCCCTACAAGGTAGGTTACTGGAGTCTTCTATGTCACAGGAACAATATCTCACACTCAATAAAGCGTCGGGGCCGAATAGCGACGCCCCGGCAACGCCGTTTGTTAAGATCGTCGCGTTGATTGCGACCTTAGGCGGTTTACTCTTTGGCTACGACACCGGGGTGATTTCCGGCGCCCTACTGTTTATGGGTAAGGAGCTGCATCTCACGCCGTTTACCACCGGGCTGGTGACCAGCTCGCTGCTGTTCGGCGCCGCATTCGGCGCACTGCTTTCTGGCCATCTGGCCAGCGCCGCAGGCAGAAAGAAAATCATCCTCTGGCTGGCGGTGATCTTCGCTATCGGCGCGGTGGGAACCGCCCTCGCGCCGGACGTCAACTGGATGATTTTCTTCCGCCTGGTTCTCGGCGTAGCGGTTGGCGGCGCGGCGGCAACGGTGCCGGTTTACATTGCTGAGATGGCGCCCGCCAACAAACGCGGGCAACTGGTCACGCTGCAGGAGCTGATGATCGTCTCAGGCCAACTGCTGGCCTATATTTCTAACGCCACCTTTCATGAGCTGTGGGGCGGTGAAAGTACCTGGCGCTGGATGCTGGCGGTGGCGACGCTACCTGCCGTGCTGCTGTGGTTTGGCATGATGTTTATGCCGGATACCCCGCGCTGGTATGCGATGAAAGGCCGACTGGCGGAAGCGCGCCGGGTGCTGGAGCGTACGCGGCGTAAAGATGATGTCGAATGGGAGCTAATGGAGATTACGGAAACTCTCGACGAGCAGCGCAATCTCGGTAAGCCCAAAATTCGTGAAATCATGACTCCGTGGCTGTTTAAGCTGTTCATGATCGGTATCGGCGTGGCGGTTATTCAGCAGCTGACCGGCGTCAATACCATTATGTACTATGCGCCGACGGTGCTGACCTCGGTCGGTATGACCGATAATGCCGCGCTGTTCGCCACCATTGCCAACGGCGTGGTTTCGGTGCTGATGACCTTTGTCGGCATCTGGATGCTGGGGAAGATAGGCCGTCGCCCGATGACCATGATCGGCCAGTTCGGCTGTACCGCCTGCCTGGTGTTTATCGGCGCGGTGAGCTACCTGCTGCCGGAAACGGTCAATGGTCAGCCGGATGCGCTGCGCGCCTATATGGTACTGGCGGGAATGCTGTTGTTCCTGAGCTTCCAGCAGGGGGCGCTGTCACCGGTGACCTGGCTGCTGTTGTCGGAAATTTTCCCAACCCGGATGCGCGGGATGTTTATGGGCGGGGCGGTGTTCTCAATGTGGATTGCCAACTTCCTGATCTCGCTGTTCTTCCCGATGCTACTGTCGTGGGTCGGCCTCTCCGGAACCTTCTTTATCTTTGCGGCAATCGGTATCTTCGGCGCGATCTTCGTGATCAAATGCGTGCCGGAAACGCGCAACCGCAGCCTTGAGCAGATCGAGCACTATCTGCGTGAGAAGCTGGATACCAGCCCGGCGGGAAAAGCCTACGCGCGTAAATCCTGGGCTTCGTCGCAGGCGGATAAAATCTAAGGCTTCGCAAAATCTCTCCGGCGCATTCTGCGCTGGGGGCGGTTGGTCACCCGGCTTGGGCGTTTACGCCGCAAGCCGGGCGCCCCGCGACAGACCTGTGCTACTTCACTTCTCCCAGCGCGGTCTTATCAACATAAGGTTTCATTAGCGCGTCAGCTTCCTTCTGCGCCGCCTGTACCGCGGCTTCCGGCGTTACTTTGGCATCGTTGACCACCGCCGCCAGCTGGTTCTCCATCGCCTTACGCACGGCGACGGTCTCCCAGGTGGAGTACCACGGATGCGCGTACTTCAGCTGTTCAAGGGCGATCGCCGCCCGTGGATCCTGCTGCAGATATGCTTTCATCTCCGGCGTATCGTAAGAAGCCTTGCGCGGCGAGAAGTAGCCGGTAAAGCGGCTCCACGCGCCGTTCACCTGCGGGCTCACCAGATAAGTCAGGAACTGGTAGGCCGCTTTCTTCTGCGCGTCGTTGATGCCTTTAAAGCTCACCAGGCTGGCGCCGCCGATCGGCACCGCGCGCTGCTCTTTGGCTGGTAGCATGGCGACACCGAGTTCAAAATCTTTACTGTTCTCGCGCATAAAGCCCAGCGCGCCGGTGCTGAGCATCGCCATTCCGAGCTTGCCGGAGAAGAATGCGGCGCTGATCTGCTTCGAATTCAGTACCCCGGAAGGCATCACTTTGTCTTTGTAGATCAGATCCTGCCAGAAGCGCAGAGCGCCGATAGCGGTCGGCGAGTTGTAATAAACCTCACCCGGATAGTCTTCATTGAAATATTTACCGCCGTTGGCGCGCACCAGCGCCGAGAAGATCCAGCCGCCGTAGTCGTCGTTGGTCGACGGCAGCATGATCCCCCACTGGCCTTTGCTCTCGTCGGTCAGCTTTTTGGCATCGGCCAGCAGCTCGGCCCAGGTCTGCGGCGGCTGTGCGATCCCAGCCCGATCGAACAGCGTCTTGTTGTAGTAGAGGATCGGCGTCGAGTTATGGAATGGGATCGCATAGGTGGTGCCCATCACCTGGGCGTTCTTATGCATCGCTGGCCAGAACTCCTTTTGCAGAAAATCGCCGGCCTTTTGATCGCCATATTTAAACAGCTCATCCATCGGCAGGATCTCACCCTTCAGCGCCAGATCGGTGGTGAAGTTGGCGGACATGATCACCAGCGCCGGCGGTTGTCCGGCCTTCTGTGCGGATTCGGCTTTGATCTTGGTGGTGTCATAGTTGCCGGTGAAGATGCCGCGTACTTCGACATCCTGCTGCGAGTCGTTGAACGCTTTAATAACGCGGGTCATCTCCATCGTCAGCTTGCCGTCTACCGGGGCCGGAAACATAAAGTCTATTTTCTCTTTCGCCAGCGCCGCGCCGCTCAGAGCGAGGCTGAGCCCAACCGTCAGGGCGGTGAGGGGTTTAAACATGATTACACTCCATCAGTAAATTATGCTGGGTCTCAGCATGAAAAAGATGCACATCGGCAGGCGAGAAGCCGAGGATCAGCGATTCGCCTTTTTCCGGCACTGCGCCGCGGTGGCGACGGCTGAAGCGCAGGGTGCCGATCGGGGTGCTGACGTGGAGCAGATAATCGGCTCCCATCAGTTCTCGTTGCAGGACGGTGCCCGGCAGGCGCAGATGGCCTTGCTCCACGCGGTCGGTAATATGTTCCGGGCGAATGCCCAGCCAGACGCGGGTCTGGCTGCGGTGGCGCGACGGTAGCGGATGGCGTAGTTCGCCAAGCTGAACGTTACCGTCAACGCAGGGGAGCGATAGCAGATTCATTGCCGGCGAACCGATAAATCCAGCCACGAACAGATTGGCCGGGTTGGCATACAGATATTCTGGCCGCCCCACCTGCTGCACGTGGCCGCCGTTCATCACCACGATGCGGTCGGCCATCGACATCGCCTCGGTTTGATCGTGGGTGACGTAGACGGTACTGGTTTTTAACTGCTGGTGGAGGTCCATAATGCTGTCGCGGACTTCGCTGCGCAGGCGGGCGTCGAGGTTGGAAAGCGGTTCATCCATTAAGAACAGCCGCGGATTACGCACGATCGCCCGCGCCATCGCTACCCGCTGCCGTTGGCCGCCGGAGAGCTTCGCCGGTTTGCGATCGAGCAGCGCCTCCAACTGCAGCATCTGCGCGACTTTATCTACCCGCGGCTGCCAGCCGCTTTTCTCTTCCTTGCGTACCTTCATGCCGAAGGTGATGTTGTCGCGCACCGAAAGATGTGGAAACAGCGCATAGTTCTGGAAGATCATCGCAAAATTGCGTTCTCGCGGCGTGGTGTCGGTGATGTTCTCATCATGCAACCAGATTTCGCCTTCACTGGCCTGATCCAGCCCGGCAAGCAGGCGCAGTAGGGTGCTTTTACCGCAGCCGGAGGGGCCGACCAGCACCACAAATTCGCCTTCGTGAATATCAAGCGACAGCGCGCTGAGCGCGGGTTTACCGTCGAAATGTTTACTGATGTTTTGCAGACTGAGCATGGCGGTTAGCGCTCTTCCGTTGGACAACTGATGTTTTCGTCGTACAGCCACGGCCCGGCGTAGTGGGCCAGCGAGTGCTGGTAGCTTACCCACTGCTCGCCGACCTGGCGGTGCATCAGGCACGAAGCCGGCGAGAGATCGTAATACGGGCGAGTGTCTTCGTGGCAGTACGGTACCTGATGGACGGTGCCGGGGAGGGTGGAGATCAGCGCCTGGCGATACTGGGTCATGGTCAGGCTATGGTTATGGCCGCAGAAGATGCGCGTCAGCGACGGGAAACGCTCCACTAGCGCCAGCAGACGGTGGCCGTTTTCGCAGGCAATCGGGTCCATCTGCGCGTTGCCCAGCGGTAGCGGCGGGTGGTGCATAAACACCGTTGCTGGTTTGTCGCCGCCGTCGAACAGCTGCGCTTCCAGCCAGCTAATGGTCTCGTCGGTCAGCCAGCCTTTTGAAGTGCCGGCGCGGCTGGAGTCGATAAACAGCAGGCGGGTAGCGAAGTCGTCAACCGCATAGCGCATATTATTGGCATCGTTGCCGAGCTGCGGGCACAGCGGCTGCAGGTACTCCAGAAACAGCGCTTTATCATCGTGGTTGCCGGGGATGAGATACAGCGGATAGTTCAGGTTGCCGAGGATCCGGCGGGCGACCTGATACTCCTCCGGGCGGCCGCAGTTGACGATATCGCCGCTCACCACCACCGCATCCGGGCGTTCGCGCAGCGCGTTAAGTTGAGAAACCACATCAGCGTTGGCGGCATTGACGTCGATAAAACCGTATAGCTTTTCGCCGCGGCTGCGGAAATGGGTATCGGAAATGTGCGCTAACAGCATGAATAACTCCTTATTTGATCCCGGAGAAGCCGAAGCTTCGCAGGAACTGTTTCTGGAAAAGGATGAACGCCAGCATCAGCGGCAGGCAGACCATCAGCGTCCCGGCGCCGATGGTGCCCCACTGGCCGCCGGATTCAGCGCCCATGGCGAAAGAGACCAGCCCGACCGTCAGCACCTGCTTATCAGGATCGTTGAGCATCATCAGCGGCCACAGGTACTCGTTCCAGTGGTAGGTAATGCTGACGGTGGCGAAGGCCAGCACCGACGGCCAGGACATCGGCAGCAGTACGCGGAATAGCACCTGCCACCAGCGGCATCCCTCCATCAGCGCCGCCTCTTCCAGCTCTTTCGGGATGGCGAGGAACGCCTGGCGCATCAGAAACACGCCGAACGCCGAGGTGAAGTAGGGCATCATCACGCCGGTCAGAGTGTTGAGCAGGCCGAAGGTTTTCAGGGTCAGCATATTCGGCACCATCATCACCACCGGCATGATCATCAGCTGGACGAGAAACAGCAGAAATAGCGTTTTCTTGCCGCGAAATTCGTGGCAGGCGAAGACGTAGCCGGCGGTGGTGATGGTGAGTAGCTGCACGAAGAAAGTGCCGAAGGTAAAAATAAGGGTGTTGGCGTACAGGCTCAGCCAGTCGGCGCTGTCCCAGGCGTCGCGGAAGTTATCGAGAGTCAGCGGCAGGCGCGGCAGCAATGAGGCCATATCTTCGCCGAAGGTGGTGGCGCTGAACGAGGTCGCCAGCATCCAGATAAACGGGCTCACCCATAGCAGCGCCAGGCAGCACATGATTACCGTCAGGGTAAAGGGCTGCGAGCGACGCAGGCGCAACCACAGCGGACGCGCAGCGGCGGGCGAGCGGACCATCAGCGGTGAGATTTCAGCGCTCATAGTGGGCTCCTTTTTCCAGCAATTTCAGGTTAATCAGCGAGAAGGCAAACAGCCCGGCCAGCGTCAGGAAGGTGGCGGCGGAGGCTTTGCCGAGGTCGTGGGTATCCCACGCGAGATTCTGGATGTAATAGAGCAGCACGGTCGTGGCGTTATCCGGCCCGCCGCGCGTCATCACCGCGACGTGATCAATCTGGGTAATGGAGTAAATCAGCGCGGTGGTGATTACAAAGCTCAGCGTCGGGCGCAGCAGCGGCAGCGTCACTTTAAAAAATACCTGGGTGCGGGTGGCCCCTTCCATCAGCGCCGCTTCCCGCGTCGAGGCTGGAATGCTCTGCAATCCGGCGAGGAAAAACAGCATGTAATAACCGGCGAACTTCCATACGCCAATCAGCGCCAACGCCAGCAGCGCGCTGTTGCTGCGCCCCAGCCAGTTGTTGTTCAGCGGGCCAAATAGCTTCGCCAGATAGTGATCGAGGAGGCCGAGGCCGGGCATAAAGATAAACAGCCACAGCGCGGCGGCGCTAACCATCGGGATAATCATCGGGAAGAAAAAGGCGGTGCGCAGCCAGCGGTTGACGCGGTGATTCTCGCTCAGCGCCACCGCCAGCAGCAGAGCGAGCGTCACGCCAGGTACCACCGTCAGCAGGATATAGAGCAGGTTATTGACCAGCGATTGCCAGAACACGCCGTCGGCAAACAGGCGGGTGAAGTTATCCAGCCCGACGTACTGTGCGCCGTCGCTGGCCATGCGGGTATCAAACAGGCTGTCATAGACCGAACGGCCAAGCGGAAACCAGGTAAACAGCAGTAAAAACAATAGAGAAGGCGACAGTATCAGCCAGGGGAGCCAGCGCTTATTCATGGTGACGGGCGTCTCGTTCAGGCGTTTATGGAAGCCCGGATTGTGGGAAGCGATGACTACAGAGGAATGGCGGGGAGATGACGGTTTGATGAAGCAAGGAGAAAAGCGCCGGGCGAACGGGACGCCCGGCGATAAATACCAATCAGAAGTCGGCTTTTAATACCGCGCGATAGCGGGCTTTGCCTTCGCGCACGTGCTTCAGGGCTTCGTTAATTTGCGACATCGGGAACAGTTCGGTGGTTGGCGCCACTTTGCTACGCCCGGCGAATTTCATCAGCTTGCGCAGTTCGGACGGATTACCGGTCGCCGAGCCGGAGATGCTGCGGTCGCCGCCGATCAGAGTAAAGGCCGGAACCGGGAAAGGTTTCATCACCGCGCCGACGGTGTGGAAGTTGCCGCCGTAGGCCAGCGCCTGGAAGTACGGCTGCCAGTCGAGATCCACCGCCACGGTGTTGATGATCAGATCGAACTGACCGGCCAGCGCGGTTAACGCCTGCGGATCGCGGCTGTTCACTACGCGATCGGCGCCCATTGCCAGCACTTCCTGCTCTTTAGCCGGGTTGGAACTGAAAGCGGTCACTTCCGCCCCCATCGCCCGCAGCAGTTTAATCGCGATATGGCCGAGGCCGCCGATACCAATCACGCCGACGCGGCTGGTGGCGGTCACGCGGTGGGTCAGCAGCGGTTTGAAGACGGTGATGCCGCCGCACAGCATCGGGCCGGCGGAAGCCAGATCGATGCTCTCCGGCAGCGGGATCACCCATTGCCAGTCGGCGCGCAGCTTATCGGCGAAGCCGCCGCGGTTCATAATGGTCGGCACAGAGCCTTCCAGGCAGTTGATCTGATTGCCGCTGATACAGGCGTCGCAGTGGCCGCAGCTGCGAGCCGTCCAGCCGATACCGACCTTCTGACCAATCTTCAGCCCTTTATCCTGCGCCGCGCTGCCCAGCGCCGCCACCCGGCCAATCACCTCGTGACCGGCGACCAGCGGGTAGCTCGACATGCCCCATTCGTTGTCGATCATCGACAGGTCCGAATGACAAATCCCGCAGTACTCCACCTCGACTTCAACATCTTCCGGCAGCAGTTCGCCGGCATCGTACTCCCACAGCGACAGATCGGCGCCCGCTTCTTTGGCGGCGTAACTTTTAATGATGCTCATGTTTGTTTCCTTGGGGTTGGCGTAGTAACGAAGAAAGTGTAGAGCATGGCAACAGGCGTCGCTTGGCATTAGGAGGGGTGGATAAGCGGGCGGACCAGCCGCCCGGGAGACGGTCAGCGGCTGGCAAGCGGCCACTGATTGAGGCGGATACCGCGCTGCGGCGCGCTCTCGGCAAAATCATCCAGCACCGCCTGCACATCCGGGTCAAGATAGCCGACGTTATCGTGCTCGACGATCACCACGCTCTTTTCCGGAATTTTCGCCAGCAGCGCCAGCAGATGCGGATTGTGTAAAAAGGTCAGGTTCTGCTGGATGCGCAGCACGTAGTGGTCGTCGTAGCGCGCCAGCTGCAGCGAATGGCGATGGCTACGCCAGATGCTGAACGCCACCTGGGTGGCGAGGCCAATCCCGATCCCCGCCAGCATGCCGAAGCCGATAATCCCGCCAATGGTGGCAAGGAAAGGGACGTACTGCGCGGCGCTCTGGCGGAACTGTTCAATGAACAGCCGCGGCGTCGCCAGCTTATAGCCGGTGTACAGCAGCACGGCGGCGAGGCTGGCGAGTGGGATTAACGTCAGCAGGCCGCTAAACCACAGTCCGCAGATCAGTAGCAGCACGCCGTGGATAAAGATCGACAGTTTGCTCTGCGCGCCGTTGCTGACGTTGACCGAGCTGCGGACGATGACCGCGGTGATCGGCATCGCCCCGAGTACGCCGGAGAGCAGGTTGCCGACGCCCTGGGCGACCATTTCCCGGTTCGGCGAAGGCGGCGGATTTTGCGGACGCAGTTTTTTCAGCGCCTCCTGGCTGAGCAAGGTTTCGAGGCTGGCAACCAGCGCGAGGGTCAGTGCCACCACCCACACCGACGGATTACGCCACGCGCTCCACGCAGGAGACTCCAGCTCGCCCAGCAGATCGCCGAGGCTACCGAACTCCGGCAGGGTAATGCGCGGCAGGGAGGCAAGCTGCTGTGGCGCAGCCTGGGTCATTAATACGGTGGTGGCACAACCGAGCAGGACAGCGATCAGCGGGCCGGGGATCCAGCGCAGGCTCGTCACCCGGCGGATAAGCGGCGAACCCCACAGCCATAGCACCAGCAGGCCGCCCAGGGCGACGGCGATAGCGCTGAGGGAGAAGGTGGCGTTACCCTGCACGATATCAACGAGCCCGGTCTCTTCTGCGCTGCCAAGCGCGACGGGGATCTGCTGCATAATCAGCAGGATGCCGATCGCCGCCAGCATACCTTTGATGACGCTGGCGGGAACCAGCGAGATAAAGCGCCCGGCCCGCAGAATACCGAACAGCAGCTGCAGCACGCCGGCCAGCACCAGCGCCATCAGGAAGACGGAGAAGGAACCCAGGGATTCAATGGCGGCGGCGACGATGGTGACCAGTCCGGCGGCGGGGCCGCTGACGGCGAAGCGGGAGGGGCTGAGGGCGGTGACGACCAGGCCGCCGATGATACCGGTCAGCAGACCGACAAAGGGCGGTAAGCCGCTGGCCTGGGCGATGCCGAGGCACAGCGGCAGGGCGACAAGGAAGACGACAATGCCTGCGAGAGAGTCCTGACGAAGAGTATTCATGGGGCATGCTCCTGAGGTGAGAGGTGTTCGACGAGAGTGGTCAGATGGCCGGATGCCAGATCGTAGACGCAGCCGTGCAGGCTGAGCGGCCGTCCGCTGGCGAGCAGCGTCTGTACGGGTTCACAGTCAAGCAGGCGGCTGAACTGGGCGCGAACGTTGGCCTCCACCAGGGCGTTGAGCGCTTCGGCCGCGTCGGTGTCAGTGTCAGTGTCAGTGGGTGTCAGATTAGCGATATCACCCTGCAGGGTATCGCGCAGCGAGCCGATGCGGCGGGCCAGCGCCGAGGACTCTTTGGCCAGCGGCATCTCCGGCAACGAGAGCGCCGCCTGTACGCCGCCGCAGCCGTAGTGGCCGCAGAGCACCACCCGTTCGACCTCGAGATAGTGGAGGGCATATTGCAGTACGCTCATAAAGTTGTCGTCGGCGGGGTCAATCATGTTAGCGATATTACGGTGGACGAAGAGTTCGCCGGGATGGCTGCCGGTGAGCACTTCGGCGGGAACGCGGCTATCGGAGCAGCCAATCCACAGCGAATGTGGCCGCTGCCCGGCTACCAGTTTTTCAAAATATTCCGGGTCATGCTGGCACTTCTGCAGCGCCCAGCTGCGGTTACGCGCCAGTAAAGGTTTTAGGGTAGTCACAGTCTTTCTCCTGAGTAAATTCACCGAGTGAAGATGTCCATCGAGACTCGTACAGCGACTAGTAAAAATAGTATTTACCGGAACTTTCACGCCTGAGGAAAATCCTGGAATAAAGAGTGAAAACAAAACTTTTCATTAATGTAAAGTTATAAAAATATTGACGTAATTAATAAATTCTTAAGGATTGTGGTAATAAGAAAAAGCGATGGAGTAGTTTTTTATGGAATATATAAATCAATTACATTAATTATTCTGGAATCTTATATTGAGTGCCCAAGGAAGCGTAAATGCTTATGGTTGGCGGCGATAAAACGTTGGCGCGGTGAGGGTGTAATGTGAGATAGGTTTGAGAAAAATTGGAGCGGGATTGTGATGTGTTGGTCGTAGGGGCATGGAAGCGAAGGCCAGGAAGCCGGTTTGCTGCGCATTGATGGCTGAAAAATGTGACGCCACATCGCTCGTTTGTGGGATTACGCTGTTTTTTTCAACACTTAGCACTACTGATGCATGCTGTCGCTTGCATGGCGGCCAGCGGCAGGTATAATCCAAAACGTTTTCCGTATCCCTTCAGTGCCGAAGTGGCGAAATCGGTAGACGCAGTTGATTCAAAATCAACCGTAGAAATACGTGCCGGTTCGAGTCCGGCCTTCGGCACCATTAGTACTTCCAAGACCATCCGAGAAAGTCCAAATACCCCTTTAAAATCAATGCGTTCAGAGATTTGTTACGTCCTGCCTCGTCTGAGGTTGTCCGTTGAAATCCGGATGTCATTGGGGGCATAATTGGGGGCATCTTAACTTCGATTAGAAATGTGCCCCCAAATGAAGCTCAACGCCAAACAGGTAGAGACCGCAAAGCCAACAGACAAAACCTACAAAATGGCCGATGGCCGCGGTTTGTATCTCGAGGTTTCCGCCAAGGGTTCTAAATACTGGCGCATGAAATACCGACGTCCCTCTGACAAAAAAGAGGATCGCCTCGCTTTTGGTGTTTGGCCTACAGTGACGCTCGCGCAGGCAAGAGCAAAGCGAGATGAAGCTAAAAAGCTGTTAGTCCAGGGCATTGACCCTAAAGCCGAACAGAAAGAAGCTCGGGCTGAGAATTCGGGGGCATATACTTTCGAAACTATCGCTCGTGAATGGCATGACAGTAACAAGCGCTGGAGCGAAGACCATCGATCGCGCGTTCTTCGCTATCTTGAGCTTTACATTTTCCCTCATATCGGTTCGTCCGACATTCGCCAGCTCAAAACCAGACTATAAACGTGTTCACCGGATTTACTGCCTGCTGAAACTGAATTTTCGCCGCAAGGGAAAACAGCGGTTGCCTGTGCGTAATCCAGCACCACTGGCGACACCGCAAGCGTTAAACCAGAGCTGGTTCATCGATTTTATGCACGACGCGTTGGTCTGCGGCAGACGCTTCCGGACCTTTAATGTGGTGGATGATTTTAACCGTGAAGCACTGGCGATAGAAATCGACCTGAATATCCCGGCTCAGCGAGTCATCCGGGTACTGGACAGGATCGTGGCAAACCGCGGCTACCCTCTGAAAATGCGGATGGACAACGGGTCAGAACTGGTCTCGCTGGCGCTGGCACAATGGGCCGAAGAACACGGCGTGATGCTCGAATTTATCAAGCTGGGGAAGCCTACACAAAATGCTTTTATCGAACGGTTCAACCGGACATATCGGACAGAAATCCTGGATTTTTACCTGTTCAGAACACTGAATGAAGTACGGGAAATTACAGAGCGCTGGCTGATTGAATATAACAACGAGCGGCCTCATGAATCTATGAACAACCTGACGCCGGAAGAGTACCGGCTGATGGCAAAAAACGGGACTCTCAAAAAGTGCGTGGAACTAAAACAGGTGTGCTTACAGTAGAACAAAAAGAGCTATCTTGATGTATCGGCATCACTGAAGCATGTCACGTATCCTCCGCATCCAACCGACAACTTCTCCCTCAGGATCGCGCTCGTGTATACGGGCGGCAGTCATCAAAGGGAACGCCCGTTCTGCCAGGCGTGCTTTAGCAGGGTTATCTTTCATCACACCGTCTAAGCCCGCCGCAGCAAACATCTACCTTTTCTATCATTTAAATGCCTATTGATCGTTCTCATCTATGTCCGCACTCGTTATGATGGGAAGACTTGCTCCAATGATGTTTTTGAGAGCTGCTGCGTAATCAGCCGTAACAGCAATAGTTTCCAAAGGTTACTACGCAAACAGGTCAATGAATTATAAAGAATGATGGAGAGAAAGCCATGGCATTACTTGAATATATCAGTGATGAAGATCTTTTTAGCGAAGTTGAAACCTTATTAACTAAAGCTAAAAAGAAAAAAGACTCCGCTGAGAAGACTTTTAACAGCAATGTGATTGACCCTTTTGGCGCGCTTTTTGAAGCTCCGGGTTTCTCATCCCATGAAGAGTGGCGAAACTCCGAACTTGCACGGCAACGTCAGAAGACCATTCAGAATCATGTTGGTACATTTCACCAAAAAATCCTCGGCCATGTTGATGGATGGCAGGACATGGGAATTGGGGGCATCGTTGATCTCCTCAACGAAGAGAGAAGAATCATTGCAGAGGTGAAGAATAAATACTCAACGGTTACTGGCGGGGACTTAGCTGATAAGTATAAAGGCTTAGATGAACTGGTATCACCTAAACATAGCCGTTTTAAGGATTACTGCGCTTACTTTGTTAATATAATCCCTCGCAAACCTGTCAGGTCTGACATCCCTTTTACCCCCTCCAATAAAGGTAGCGGTACTCTATGCCCTTCGAATCCTAACATTCGAATCATTGATGGTGCGAGCTTCTATGAACTAGTAACGGGCAGACCGGATGCTCTGCAAGAACTTTATAGTGTTCTTCCTCACGCAATTGAGTATGTTTTGAACGAGCGTCTTGGGCAGAAAGGCTTCTCCATCCCTGATAAAGATTCTTTTATTAAGTATTTTGGTCTCGCTTACGGCTGATAACCATGATCAATGTTTGACAACGCCAGTGTAAACCCATACAGTAGTAACCATGACTAATGTTGGCATGGTTACTAAGTATGTTAAAGGAAGAGTTTTCACTTTCAGAAGTAGCAGACATTTTGGGTGTGTCAAAAGAAACTTTAAGGCGTTGGGACACTGCTGGAAAATTAGTTTCTCAACGAAATGACGAGAACAACTATCGTTTTTATAGAAAAGATCAACTTAAACATTTTGAGCAGGCTCAGTTTTTATTTAAAAGCCAGTGGTCTGATGAGTCTAAAGCCTGCAATAATAATTATACTGTATTAGAATTATTTGCTGGCGCAGGAGGTATGGCTTTAGGTTTGGAAAAAGCAGGTTTAAAATCTGTTTTACTAAATGAAATTGATTCCCATGCTTGTAAGACGCTACGGATAAATAGACCTGAATGGAATGTGGTTGAAGGTGATGTGAGTCAAGTAGATTTCACCCCTTATAGGGATACCGTTGACGTACTGGCTGGCGGTTTCCCTTGCCAAGCATTCTCTTATGCAGGCAAAAAACTTGGTTTTGAAGATACACGAGGTACCCTTTTCTTTGAGTTCGCTAGAGCCGTTAAAGAAATCAATCCGAAAGTTCTTTTAGCAGAGAATGTACGTGGATTGCTAAACCATGATGATGGGCGAACTTTAGATACAATAAAAAATATTATCACAGACTTGGGCTACACTTTATTTGAGCCAAGAGTGCTTAAGGCTATTTTCTATAAAGTGCCACAAAAACGCGAGCGTTTGATTATAGTGGCTGTAAGAAATGATCTTGCTAATGACATAGATTATGAGTGGCCTTCATCTTACAATAAAATCTTAACTCTTAAAGATGCCTTAAAAAAGGGAGAGCTGTACGATACCGACGTGCCAGAATCTGATGGGCAAAAATACCCTAAAAGAAAAGCCGAGATTCTAAGCATGGTTCCTCCGGGTGGGTACTGGAGAGACCTTCCAGAAGATATCCAAAAAGAATACATGCTCAAGAGTTTTTACTTAGGCGGTGGTAAAACTGGTATGGCTCGTCGCTTGTCTTGGGATGAACCAAGCCTCACTTTAACATGTGCCCCAGCACAGAAACAAACAGAGCGTTGCCACCCGGAAGAAACACGACCATTAACAGTGCGTGAGTACGCAAGAATACAGACCTTCCCTGATGACTGGGTATTTGAAGGTCCAATGTCAGCGAAATATAAGCAAATAGGGAATGCTGTTCCTGTTAATCTGTCATTTGCCATTGGTAAATCCGTTGTACATCTTTTAGAAAAAATAAATAAAAAATAACCATGCAGGGTAGGCTTCATAGTCTACCCTTATATTCTTACCTTATACTGGATTCATTAGATTTATTCCTGAATTGTTCTTGCGATAGATTTCCGAAATAAATTTATAATGTTAGCGCACCAAGTGCTTCAATAATTATCATCGGCTGTTAACGCTGACCCCAACAGTAGAAAGTGTGGTCGCTTTACCGGATGAAGAGGCACAACTGGCGTTTGTAACAGGATTCCGCGATGTGATGCTTTTGAAAAACATCCTCGAAAGCTTTTCCAATTTTAACGATGCAGCTAAAATATTGTCGAACTAGACGCAGGCAGACTTTACGAGTAAATACTTTGATATCCAAGACAAGGTAAAAAGCACTCCAGCAAAGAGAAAGTCTATATTCTTTAAGACGTGGATTTCTAAATCTCGTTGATTCATCGCGATGAAATTAACGTTAGCTATATACTGAGGCTGCTGGCTGGCATTCAATCAATCATCGGGTTATTGAGTTTTGCATAATCAAACGGGCTAATTGTTTCCTCTCGGTTAGCATCAAGAAAGTCAGCCCACCATTGCAGCATCAACTTGCGTTCATCTAGATTTTCCGCTTTATGAATATATGCTGCGCGTACCGAGTTACGTTCCATATGACTCATCTGCCTGACCTGCCCCCAGTATAAGATACAACCATCAGTTAGTAACGTCGGTTTGTTTACCTTCACATTTTCCATTCCGCCACCGTGCTGCAAACTCTGATGGCGTCTGATAATTCAGTGCTGAATGTGGACGACATTCGTTATAATCCTGCCGCCAGTCATTAATGACTTTCCTTGCGTGAACGATATCACTGAACCAGTGCTCATTCAGACATTCATCGCGAAATCGCCCGTTAAAGCTCTCAATAAATCCGTTCTGCGTTGGCTTGCCCGGCTGGATTAAGCGCAGCTCAACACCATGCTCAAAAGCCCATTGATCCAGTGCGCGGCAGGTGAACTCCGACCCCTGGTCAGTTCTTATCGTCGCCGGATAGCCTCGAAACAGTGCAATGCTTTCCAGAATACGCGTGACCTGAACGCCTGAAATCCCGAATGCGATGGTAATCGTCAGGCATTCCTTCGTGAAGTCGTTCACACAGGTCAGGCACTTGATCCTGCGAACGGTGGCGAGCGCGTCCATGACAAAATCCATCGACCAGGTCAGGTTGGGCGCCGCCGGGCGGAGCAGAGGCAGACGTTCTGTTGCCGGCCCTTTACGACGCCGTCTGCGTTTTACGCCCAGCTCTCTCAGATGATAAAGGCGGTACACGCGCTTGTAATTAACATGAAGACCCTCACGGCGCGGTAACTGCCAGATGCGGCGGTAACTAAAACGCCTTCGCTCCAGTGCCAGCTCAGTGATGCGCCCTGATAAATGCGCATCAGCCGTCGTACGCTGAGCCTCATAGCGACAGGTCGACAGGGACAAGCCTATAAGCATGCAGGCACGACGTTGCGACAGACCGGTCGCATCACACATCAATACCACTGCTTCCCGCTTCTGGTCTGTCGTCAGTACTTTCGCCCCAGAGCCACCTGAAGTGGCTCCTTATCCAGCATGGCTTCGGCAAGCAGCTTCTTGAGTCTGGCGTTCTCTTCCTCAAGCGACTTCAGGCGCTTAACCTCAGGCACCTCCATACCGCCATACTTCTTACGCCAGGTATAATAGGTGGCGTCGGAAATGGCGTACTTGCGGCAGAGCTCACGGGCAGAAACCCCTGCTTCAGCTTCGCGGAGGATACTGATGATCTGTTCGTCGGAAAAACGCTTCTTCATGGGGATGTCCTCATGTGGCTTATGAAGACATTACTAACATCGCGGTGTATTAATCAATGGGGAGCAGGTTAGCTCAGGCGGCAAAAACCATCAACAGCAAAGCAGCGGGTCGGCTTCTGGCCGCAGGCGGTATTTACAACGGTAATGTTGAGGGGTTCAGAAAGACCGCAGAGCAGCTCGGCGGGGGTGCTCCGTCAGGTTACGATCAGGTAATGGATAACAAAGGGTTACTCATCACCGGTGCGTCAGTTGCAGCGGCACTTAGCATCGGAAGATTAACCCCAGTAAATGAAATAGAAACACTATCCAATCTGTCTAAAACGCCTAAACCATCGCCTTCAACGTTGGTTAGTTTCGAGTCACGACAGCTACAGAAAAAGTTCAAACATGCTGTTGATTTCAACGTTTCCGGCAATCCAAATGCAGAAGGATTAAAATCATTTGAACAGGCGTTAAAAAGTCATATAGACGATCCGTTAACCAATAGAATTACAGGTAAATATCGATGGAATCAGGATGTCTATCACTACTACAATCCAGAAACCAAACTAAATATTATGACAAAAACAGATGGCAACTTCATTTCCGGATGGAAGCTGTCAGATACTCAATCAACCGACCTAATAGGTAATGGCAATGTCTTTTAATCAAAATGAATCGGCGATTTTGGATCTTATTGACGCATTTACGTGCGGTAACATTGCTGCATCGGATTTTGAACAAGAATACTCCGCCGCATGGCGAACTTACAGGGATTCAACTGATACAAAAAAAGCCGATATAGCTACCCAGAAGTTTTTTGACTCAGTTTTCTCATTAGTCGATTCTTACTGTTCAGATCCCGAGTTAATCGACGAAGATGATTTAAACGAGGATGAATTGCTAAGTGAGGTATCACGCCTTAAAGCCACTTGGGAAAACGCCATACTCGCTTGACATAATTCATAATGATAACAGAGACATACTCATTAACTACTACAGAACTCAATGTCTTGAAAGTCATGGCAGAAAAAGACATCGACTGGACATGGATGATACTGGATCGCACCCTTGCTACAAGGGGAATTCCCAGGTTTAGCAATGTTGTGAACATAGTAACCAACTTGATGAATGAAGGGATGGTCGATGCTGTTTATAACGAAAACTCATCGAGACTACGTTATCGCGTATCAGAGCAAGGTCATCAGTTGTTGGGACAAATTGACGAGGTTACAAGGGATTACGATATCTCATGATTTTTTGCAACGCGCGGCTCCTTGAGTAAGGTAAAACGTCACTGTAGCGCCTATGTAACTTAATCCTCTTCCCACTACCCATAATCCCGGTACAGCCAATACCCGCCAACCAGCACCACAACATTCAGCACGATGCTAATAATGAAATATGTCCTGAATGGCTGCTTCTGGGTTTTGTGGCGAAAACACTGCTGCCCGGCAATCGCGCCCGGCCATCCGCCAAGCAGGCCGAAGGCCAGCAGGGTGGATTCCGGGATCCGGCCCCAGGCTTTACGGGCGGCTAATTTGTCGATGCCGTAGATAAGCCAGGTCAGCACGTTCGCCAGCAGGAACCACATGGCGATGGAATAGGGCAGTAACACGCTGCCGACGGCGGCAAGGGCCAGCAGGAAGTAACAAAAATAACCGAGCTTCATACGATATCAACAGCGCTTAGCAGTGGCAGAGACGGCAACTATACCTGGTTTGCTGGCTGGCGGTAAGACGCCGATTGTTACTCGCGACAGGTCGACAACTTTACCCCTTGCTCCTTACCGGCAACCCATTTCCCGCGCCAACCTCCCGGGCTGCTTTTTTAAGGTTGCGGCAACGGCCGCCGGCAATGCCGGCCACAGCGTCAAATGCGGACTGGTGCGGCGTTCAATCTCCGCCACCGTCACCTGATGGTCGCAAAAATTAGCATCGCGCGGTGTCGCCTGGTCCAGCACAAATGCCGCGTACTGGCCGCTCTGCAGACCATCATTGAGGAAAATAATCTTCCAGTAGCCGCTGGGGATCTCCACGCCCGGCGCGGCGGGCAGGGTGGCGATATGCCGCTCGAACAGCGGGCCGGTAACCGCATAAACCGCTGTCACCTCCGGGCGCTCTGCTAACGCGCGCTCTGCGTCTTCCAGCCGAGCCCATGCCCCCTGATTCAGCGCCGCTTCCTGCGGAGTGATATTCGACAGATAGTTCAGCGTAGGCCAGTCCGCCGCGCCGCCGAGGCTCGCCAGCGGCGCCTGATGGCCGCGATCGACCGCCAGTAAAGTATTAGCCCGGCGATAGTCGGCGGGCGCCAGGGTATCGGCAGCGGGGAGATCGGGGTCCTGTTTCCACACTCTCTTACGGTTGCTTGCCTCGCTGGCGCGGGTGATTTTATACGCTACCCAGTTGGCCAGCTTACGGTGAGGGTTGTTGTTCAGGGTGTAGGCCGCGCGGAAGAGCGTCTGTTGGCTGCCGCCGGTCGGGCAGCCAACTTCGCAATTATCCACCTTTACTGTCGCGGCATGGCAGGGGGATATCGTGCTCAGGGGGGAAAGTAATAACAGCAAAAATAAACAAGGTGGAAAAGGATTCAGTTTCATCGATAGCGCTCATTGAATTAAGGCCCACCTTTTTTCCACGTGATAAATACGCAGCCAGGGAGAGCAGGAAAATCAATGAAGCTAAAGGGGATAACGAGGAGTGAAGGCCGATTGGCGCAGAGGATGAGATAATATGAGAACGGGTGAGGGTTAAATGAGGTAATTGCTTGTGGGGCTAATAATAAAAAAGCCCGCCGGTGAAATACCAACGGGCTTGTCTTTATTTATTCTCCGCGTTTGCCCCGATGCCGATACAGCCACATCAGCTTATATGCCGCCGGAATGATAAATTGCGACAGCAGCGGCGCGGTGATCATCCCGCCAATCATCGGCGCGGCGATACGGCTCATCACTTCTGACCCGGCGCCGGTGCCCCATAAAATCGGCAGCAGGCCGGCGATAATCACCGCCACGGTCATCGCCTTTGGCCGCACGCGCAGCACCGCGCCCTGATACAGCGCCTCGTCGAGCTTATCGGCGCTGAAGGTCTGCGGGTTCTCCAGCGATGGCTCCGCCTCGATGGCGTGGCGCAGATACATCAGCATCACCACGCCAAACTCCGCCGCCACCCCGGCCAGGGCGATAAAGCCGGTACCGGTAGCCACCGACAAATGGAACCCCATCCAGTAGAGGAACCAGATCCCGCCGACGAGGGCGAACGGCACGCTGGTGATAATCAGCAGCGCCTCGCCGAAGCGGCGGAACGCCAGGTACAGCAGCACGAAGATAATCATTAGCGTCATCGGCACCATCAGCTTCAGCTTCTGATTGGCGCGCTCCAGCAGCTCAAACTGCCCGGAGTAGGAGACGCTGATGCCCGGCTTCAGCTTCACCTCTTTGCCGATGGCCTGCTGCAGATCGCGCACCACCGACACCATGTCGCGGTCGCGAGCGTCGATGTAGATCCAACTGGTCGGGCGGGCGTTCTCGGTCTTCAGCATCGATGGCCCGGTAACGACCTTAACCTCGGCGACGTCGCCGAGCACGATCTGCTGCTTCAGCGGCGTGAGGATCGGCAACTGGCGGAGGGTCTCCGGGCTATCGCGATAGCTCTGCGGGTAGCGGATGTTGATCGGATATCGCTCGACGCCCTCTACCGTTTCGCCGACCATCGCGCCGCCGATGGCGGACGAAACAAACAACTGCACGTCGCCGACGGTCATGCCGTAGCGGGCCGCCTTCTCACGATGAATATCAATGTTGAGGTAGCGCCCGCCGACCAGCCGCTCGGCTAATGCCGAAGTAACTCCCGGCACGGTGCGCGCCACCACTTCAATTTGTTCGGCGATGGCGTCGATATCGGCCAGGTTAGTGCCGGAAACTTTAATGCCGATCGGGCTCTTGATGCCGGTGGAGAGCATGTCGATGCGGTTGCGGATCGGCGGCACCCACAGGTTCGCCAGCCCCGGCAGACGCACGGTTTTATCCAGCTCCTCGACGATCTTCTCCATGGTCATCCCCGGTCGCCACTGGTCCTGTGGCTTAAGCTGAATCGTGGTCTCTACCATCTCCAGCGGCGCCGAGTCGGTGGCGGTTTCGGCCTTGCCGGTTTTGCCGAACACCCGCGCCACTTCCGGCACCGTCATGATCAGCTTATCGGTCTTTTGCAGCATATCCGCCGCCTGCGCAGCGGAGATCCCCGGCAGCGTTGACGGCATATACAGCAGATCGCCCTC
The DNA here is from genome assembly GCF_051207495.1 of Klebsiella sp. K-3. Taxonomy (NCBI): domain Bacteria; kingdom Pseudomonadati; phylum Pseudomonadota; class Gammaproteobacteria; order Enterobacterales; family Enterobacteriaceae; genus Klebsiella; species Klebsiella sp. K-3. Next base: position 217,093 of record NZ_JBPNXF010000011.1, read on the forward strand.
GTTGATCTGCGGCAGAAACTCGCCGCCGACCCGGTTAAGCGGCCAAATCACCGTCAGGATCGACAGAAGCGCAATCAGCAGGGTAGTCTTCGGCCAGTGCAGTACCTTCAGCAGCAGCGGGTGATAAATGCGGATCAAAAAGCGGTTCAGCGGGTTGCTGTTCTCCGCAGGGATCTTGCCGCGGATCCAGAAGCCCATCAGGATCGGGATCACCACGATCGCCAGCAGCGCCGCCCCGGCCATCGACCAGGTTTTGGTGAAGGCCAGCGGGCCGAACAGTTTGCCCTCCTGGCCTTCGAGGGTGAAAATCGGGATAAACGACAGAGTAATGATCAGCAGGCTGATAAACAGCGCGGGGCCGACCTCCACCGACGCATCGGTAATGATTTTCCAGCGGATGTCGTTGCCGAGCTTCTCTCCCGGGTGCTGATGTTCCCACTCCTCCAGCCGCTTATGGGCGTTCTCTATCATCACGATGGCGGCATCGACCATCGCCCCCACCGCAATGGCGATCCCGCCCAGCGACATGATGTTGGCGTTGAGCCCCTGGAAATGCATCATGATAAAGGCGAAACACAGGCCGAGCGGCAGCGAAATAATCGCCACCAGCGCCGAGCGCACGTGCCACAAGAACAGAGCGCAGACCAGCGCGACAACGATAAACTCTTCCAGCAGCTTGTAGCTGAGATTGTCGATGGCGCGGTCGATAAGCTGGCTGCGGTCGTAGGTGGTGACCACTTCAACCCCTTCCGGCAGGCTGCTTTGCAGCGACGCCAGCTTCTCTTTGACCGCAGAAATTACCTCGCGGGCGTTCTTGCCGGAGCGCAGGATCACCACGCCGCCGGCCACTTCGCCCTCGCCGTTAAGCTCGGCGATACCGCGGCGCATCTCCGGGCCAATCTGCACCCGCGCGACGTCGCCGAGATAGACCGGCACGCCGTTGTCACCGGTTTTCAGCACGATATTTTTGAAGTCGTCGAGCGTCTGCAGGTAGCCGCTGGCGCGCACCATATATTCGGCTTCCGCCAGTTCGACGGAAGAGCCGCCGGCTTCTTGGTTAGAGGCATCCAGCGCCGATTTCACCTCGCCGAGGCTGATGCCGTACTGGGTCAGCTTCATTGGGTCGACGACAATCTGATACTCCTTGACCACGCCGCCTACCGAAGCCACTTCCGAGACGTTAGGAATGGTTTTCAGCTCATATTTTAAGAACCAGTCTTGCAACGAGCGCAGTTCGGCGAGGTCATGTTTGCCGCTGCGGTCGACCAGCGCGTACTCGAAGACCCAGCCAACGCCGGTGGCGTCCGGGCCCATTTCGGCGCTGACCCCGGCGGGCAGTTTGCCCTGCACCTGGTTGAGATACTCCAGCACCCGCGAGCGCGCCCAGTAAGGATCGGTGCCGTCTTCAAAAATCACGTACACGTAGGAGTCGCCAAACTGCGAGAAGCCGCGCACCGTTTTGGCGCCAGGAACTGACAGCATGGTGGTGGTCAGCGGCCAGGTGACCTGGTTTTCAACGATCTGCGGCGCCTGCCCAGGATAGCTGGTTTTGACGATTACCTGTACGTCGGAGAGGTCCGGCAGGGCGTCTACCGGGGTATGGACGATAGTCCAGGTCCCCCAGATGCTGAGAAACAGCGCCGCCATCATCACCAGGAAACGGTTGGCCACCGAGCGGCGGATAATCCATTCAATCATTGTTCCGTTCCTCAGTGCGCGTGGGCGGCAGGGGCTGTGACATCAGGAGCCTGCGCGCGCATGCGCTCCAGCGCGCCGGAGATATTGGCTTCCGAGTCGATCAGGAACAGGCCGCTGGCGACGACTTTTTCGCCCTCCTGCAGACCGCTGCGAATGGCCGTAACGCCATTGGATTCGTGGAATACCTGCACGAGCTTCGGCACGAAGCGCCCCTCGTTATCCATGGTAATCACTCGCTGCTCGTTGCCGCTGTCGATCAACGCTTTTGATGGGATCAGCAGCATCGGCGCGCTTTCGCTGGTCAGTTTCAGATAAGCGTTCATCCCCGGCTTCAGCGCTTCATCCGGGTTGTTGACCTGCAGGCGCAGCTGCAGGGTACGGGTGGCGCTATCGACGCTGGGGAGAATGGTCCATTTGTTGATGCTGAAGGTTTTGCCCGGCCAGGCGGGAACCTGAATGGCGAACTGCGAGGCGTCTTTAATGAGCCAGGCGATGGATTCCGGCACCGCCACGCTGACCCACACCGGGTCCATGCCCTGAATTTTCGCCACCACATTATCTTTGGCGATATTCATTCCGGCACGCAGATCGAAGGCGGTAATAACGCCATCGATCGGTGCTTTGAGGGTAAAGCGGGTCTGGATTTTGCGCGTGGTTTTCAGACGGCGGATATCGTCATCCGGCATCCCGGCAAGGCGTAGGCGTTCGAGGATCCCCTCAACCTGCGTGGTGGTGCCCCCGGTCTCCTGCAATAAAAGATATTCGCTCTGCGCCTCCACCCAGTCCGGGATGGTCAGCTCGAGTAACGGCGTGCCTTGTTTCACTTTGTCGCCGACGGTCAGCGGATAGACTTTATTAATAAAGCCCGCCGCCCGCGCCTGCATAATCACGTACTGGTACTCGTTATAGCTGATGTTGGCCGGGAAGGTCTGGGCGTAGCGCAGCGGCCTGCGGGTGACCGCGGCGGTTTTTACGCCGAGGTTTTGGGTTTGCGTCGGGTCGATACGCACCCCTGGCGCACCGGCGACGGCACTCTCCTCATCAGCGTATTTCGGCACCAGGTCCATATCCATAAACGGCGATTTACCCGGTTTATCGAAGCGGGTGTTCGGGTACATCGGGTCGTACCAGAACAGCACTTTACGCTGCTGCTCGGCCGCCGGAGCGCTATCCATTGTCGGCGTCAGTCGGGTATACAGCGCCGCGGTAAGCGCGCCGCCAATCAGCATGCTGCCAAGGATCAGCGCCGTATTTTTCAGTGTCAGGGATGCCATGTGTCGTCCATTCAGTTGTTGAGGAGCCTACCGTCGCCGGGCCGTTATTGGGCGCGGATATCCTGTAACAGCGACAGATTGCCCTGCTGAACGAAGGTGAAATCCACGCTGTCGCCGTTCTTCACATTGTTGAGCTGCGTCTGCGGGGTGATGGTGAAACGCATGGTCATCGGCGGCCAGTTCACCGCCGGGATGGCCTCGTGGGCGATGGTGATTTTTTTACTATCCATGTCAATGGCTTTAATGACGCCTTTGCTCGTGATGCTTTGCGTTTGCAGGGCAGCGGGCTGCTCGTGCATTGCCATACCGGCGTGCGGTTCGGCGGCCTGGGCCGCGAACACTGCGCCAGAGAACAGGGTGAACAGGGCGAATTTAGACAGTGAATTCATAATCAAAACTCCTCGGGTTATTCCATCCAGCCGCCGCCGAGGGCGGTGAACAGGGTGATTTCATTAGCCTGACGGGAATAGTTGAGTTCCAGCAGGGTTTGTCGGGTGGTGAAAATGTCGCGCTGGGCGCTCAGGACTTCGATGTAGCTGACCGCGCCGTGACGATAGAGCGCAGTAGCGCGCTGCAGGGTGATATTTAGTGAAGCGAGATAACGCTCCTGGGCGGCAATCTGATCGGCCAGGCTCTGGCGCAGGGCCAGCGCGTCGGCCACCTCTTTAAAGGCGGACTGTATTTTTTGCTCATAGTTGACTACCTGCTGCTGCTGGCGGATCTCCGCCAGATCGAGGTTGGCCTGGTTACGCCCGGCGTTGAAAATCGGCAGTTCGATTTTGGGGATAAAGTTCCACATCGCGCTGCCGGCGTTAAACAGGCTGGAGAGCTCGCTGCTGCTGCCGGAGAGCGAGCTGGTCAGGGTAATCGACGGGAAGAAGGCCGCCCGCGCGGCGCCGATATTGGCGTTGGCCGCCAACAGGCTGTGTTCAGCCTCTAAAATATCCGGCCGCTGCAACAGGATCTCTGAGGAGAGCGACGGCGGCAGGGTTACGCCTTTCAGGTCCACCGCGCTGCTGGCGCTATCGTCCGGCAGACGTTGATAGCTGCCGAGCAGTAGCTGCAGGGCGTTATTAGCTTGCGCCAGTTGGCCCTGCCGTTTGGCGATATCGGCGCGGGTGCTTTCGATCATGCCGCGCGCCTGTTCCAGCGCCAGGACGGTGGTGCTGCCGGTCAGCAGCTGTTTTTCAACGAAGGCGTAAGACTGCTGATAGTTCTGTAAGGTGTCGTTCGCCACCTGTAGCTGCGCCGCCGCCAGACGCTGGTTGAAGTAGCTTTGTGAAACGTTAGCAATCAACAGGATATGCACCGCGCGCCGCGCCTCTTCGCTGGCGAAGAAGTTATGCCGGTCGGCCTCGCTAAGGTTTTTCAACCGGCCAAAGAAGTCGAGATCGTAGCTGAGATTCAAGCCAGCGGCATAATCGCTGCTGGTGGTGGTGTTGCCTTTGAGCTTGCCGCCATAGGTGGTGCTGCCGTCGCCGTTAAGCTGCGGGTAGTGGTCGGCGTCGGTGACCCGGTACTGGGCGCGGGCTTCCTGCACTTTCAGCGTCGCCATCCGTAGATCGCGGTTGTTGGTCAGCGCGGTACTAATCAGGCTTTTTACCTGTGGGTCGACGAAAAAGGTGCGCCAACCAGTCTCCTGGTAGCCCGCTGTCGCAGTAACCAGTTTGTTCTGGCTGAGAGAGAACTGCTGTGGCACCGGCGCGGTGGGGCGCTGATAGTCCGGAGCAAGTGACAGACAGCCGGTTAAGGCGAATATCACGCTGAGAGAAAGAAGCTTAATTGGGCGCATGACGGCAGACGGTTTTCGGCGATTTATCAATGGCGGATACTTTACGCAGCGGGCTCTGTTCAACGCGTGACAGGAAAATGACAAAGCTGTCATTTTCCTGATATTTCATTGCTATCCGGAGGGGCTCCTCTAAAATTGAATACCCGCACAGAGCGCGCGTGAAGGAGCCAGCCGTGAAGATTTTGATTGTCGAAGATGAGAAGAAAACCGGGGAGTACCTGACCAAAGGGCTTACCGAAGCCGGATTCGTCGTCGACCTGGCCGACAACGGCCTTAACGGTTATCACCTGGCGATGACCAGCGACTACGATCTGCTGATCCTCGACATCATGCTGCCGGACGTCAACGGCTGGGATATCGTGCGCATGCTGCGCGCCGCCAATAAAGGGATGCCGATCCTGCTGCTCACCGCGCTTGGCACTATCGAGCATCGGGTGAAGGGGCTGGAGCTGGGCGCCGACGACTATCTGGTGAAGCCCTTTGCTTTTGCGGAACTGCTGGCGCGGGTGCGCACTCTGCTACGTCGCGGGGCGGCAGTAATAGTAGAAAGCCAGTTTCAGGCGGCCGATCTCAGCGTTGATTTGGTCAGCCGCAAGGTGATGCGCGGCGCGACTCGTATCACCCTGACCAGCAAAGAGTTTACCCTGCTGGAGTTCTTCTTGCGCCATCAGGGCGAGGTGCTACCCCGCTCGCTGATCGCGTCGCAGGTGTGGGATATGAATTTCGACAGCGACACTAACGCCATCGACGTGGCGGTGAAGCGGCTGCGCGCCAAAATCGATAACGACTTCGAGCCGAAGCTTATCCAGACCGTGCGCGGCGTCGGCTATATGCTTGAGGTGCCGGATGGCCGCTAAGCGCCCCTTTTCGCTGGCCACCCGGCTGACCTTCTTTATCAGCCTCGCCACCATCATCGCTTTCTTTGCCTTCACCTGGATCATGATCCATTCGGTGAAGGCCCACTTTGAAGAACGCGACGTTCACGATCTCAAGCAGCTCAGCACCACGCTTGAGACGGTGCTCAACCACGCCGACTACCCGCAGGAGCGGCGGCTGGAGATCTTAAAAAACGTGATTGGCGGCTACGCTAACGTCTTTATCTGTCTGGATGATGCCGAGGGCAATATCTTATTTCAGTCGCCAGACGGCCCGGAACTCAGCCATATTATGAGTACGCCGGGGCTGGCGATGAAGTTGCGCGATGGTAATGTGATTTCATGGACTGACCCGCAGCCGCGGGAAATGGTTCATGATAATCATCAAATGGAGACCCGCTCCTGGCGGCTAATCATGTTGCCGCTCGGCAAGCAGTCGGACGGTAAACCGGCCTGGCATCTGCTGATGGCTTTATCGATCGACTTTCACCTGCACTATATTAATGAACTCAAAGCGAAGCTGATTTCCGCGGCGTCGATAATCAGCCTGTTGATTATCGCCATCGTGCTGTTTGTGGTCTATCAGGGGCATAAGCCGATTCGCCAGATCAGCCGCCAGATCCAGAATATTACCTCGCGGGATCTCGATGTACGCCTTGACCCACAGGCGGTGCCCATCGAGCTGGAACGGCTGGCGCTGTCGTTTAACCATATGCTGGAGCGGATAGAGGATGTCTTTACCCGCCAGTCTAATTTCTCCGCCGATATCGCCCATGAAATCCGTACGCCGATTACCAACCTGGTGACGCAAACCGAAATCGCCTTGAGCCAAAGCCGCAGCCAGCAGGAGCTGGAAGAGGTGCTCTATTCCAATCTCGAAGAGTTTTCGCGCATGTCGCGGATGGTCAGCGATATGTTGTTCCTCGCCCAGGCGGATAATAACCAGTTAATCCCTGAACAACGGGCGCTGGATCTGGCCGAGGAAGTGAATAAGGTGTTTGAGTTCTTTGAAGCGTGGGCGGAAGAGAAAGAGGTGGCGCTGCGTTTTGTCGGTAGCCACTGCCGGGTGATTGGCGACCCGCTGATGCTGCGGCGGGCAATCAGTAACCTGCTGTCGAACGCGATCCGCTATACGCCGGCCGGACAGGCGGTGACCATTCAGTTGAGCGAAAGCGCCGAAAAGATCCGCTTGGTGGTGGAGAACCCCGGCGCGCCGATTGCTGCTGAACATTTGCCGCGCCTGTTTGACCGTTTCTATCGCGTCGACCCGTCACGCCAGCGCAAAGGCGAGGGCAGCGGTATCGGTCTGGCGATTGTAAAATCGATTGTCAGCGCCCATCACGGCAGCGTAGCGGTGCAGTCCGATCTGCGCTCTACGCGCTTTATTATCGTGCTGCCGAAATATGCGCAATAACGGCTGAAAGCAAGCGGGCAGCGCCAGGCGGCTGCCCGCAGTATTGCCGTTCTTTTACTCTTCGAAGTACCAGTAGCCCTGATTAATCAGCCGCGTCAGCTCGCTCACGAATTCTGGATTTTGCAGGCCGCTGCCGAGCTCTTCTTGACCTAATGAGGTATAGCGGCACAATGCATCCAGCGCCTCGGCATCGGTGGTATCCAGCTGTTCGCTATGTACGAAGAAGCTGTCGCCGATATGCAGAACGCGCAGTCCGCTCAGGCGAGAAAGCTTTTCGCCGCCCAGCAGCGCATCGACCACTTCCTCTTCTTCATATGCCGGTTCCGCCGGAGCAATATCCAGCTCGTGACGCGGCGTGGTGACGAAACTGCCGAACCACTGCTTGAAGTCTTCTGGTTGGCGAATCATGTCGATCATCATGTTGCGCAGACGGTCGAGTTCATACTCTTCAACCCGGCCCGGATGGTCGCGGCAGGTGAGGTCCGGATCGCTGTAGTGTTCGCCGCCGAGATCGTTTTCCAGCACATAGTCGGCGAAGCTGCTGATCAGGTCGCGGCCATTTGGACCGCGGAAGCCGACGGAGTAGTTCAGCGCCGTTTCGTGAGTTACGCCGTCGTGCGGGAATCCCGGTGGAATATAGAGGATGTCGCCCGGCTCCAGATCTTCATCAATGATCGGTGGGAACGGATCGACGTGCAGCAGTGCCGGATGCGGACAGAACTGACGCATCGGCAGTTTATCGCCCACGCGCCAGCGGCGGCTGCCCATGCCCTGAATAATAAAGACGTCATACTGATCGATATGCGGGCCTACGCCGCCGCCGGGGACGGAGAAGGAGATCATCAGGTCGTCTAAACGCCAGTCAGGCAGCACGCGGAACGGGCGCACCAGCTCGGCGGCCGGCATATGCCAGTGGTTTACCGCCTGGGCCAGCAATGACCAGCCGCTTTCGCCCAGCCCGTCGAAATGCTCAAATGGACCGTTACTGGCCTGCCATTTACCGTTGACCAGGCTGACCAGCCGGCTATCGACTTCCGGCTCCATGGCTAACCCGGCCAGCTCGTCTGGCGTGATGGGGTCGATGAAGTTCGGAAACGCCTTCTTTAATACGACCGGCTGCTTTTGCCAGTACTTCTCTAAAAACTCGGGCCAGTTAATGTTGAGTTGATAAGCCATAGATTATTACCAATAGGAAGAAACGGCTCTGATTATAGAAAGATGACGAAGCGGGGCGCTTTGTCATGGGTCAAGAGTGGTGCTTAATTCACCATTGGCGTGATAGCGGCGGTGGGGAAACGAGAAAAATCGCGTTTTCGCAAAAAAGTGGTTTCGGTAGGAAATGCACTGCAGGCCGCATGAATACTGGGTTTTGTCGATTCGGTCTTACCGCGGATAAACGTGAAAAGCTTAATAAATGAGCGCTTGATAAGTTTTTTGTATTTTAAGGCTTGCTATATCTCAGCAGCTCCCTATAATGCGCTCCCACTGACACGGCAGATGTGAATCACTTCACACAAACAGCCGGC